>CAJMOJ010000112.1 GCA_905215035.1 uncultured bacterium | reverse complement strand
TAGTTTACTCAATATACTTTAATATCTAAATAGGTTTACTTTTGTTATTCTTATTCCTATGTTAGTTGTCTTTTGTTGGTGCTTGCAAATTTATGCATCTTCCTTTATTTACGCAAGCCTTCTTCAGGAAAATGTAATGTTGCCAACAACCAAAAACTCTTCGGTCGGGGATCGCCCTAGCGGCAAGGGGCGGGACCACCCGTCCCGACGAGCGGGTATTATGCTGTTAATCCTCCCGTTTCGCTGACCACTTCCATGGGTGTCCTCATGTTTATCCCTTGATGAGGCCGCACATGATTATATACATATACAGCATCTTCAATGCGCTTGCTTACTTGCTCGAAGCTCTCATCATCACAGTCGAATAGCCAACCGTTTTTAATGGTGTTGTTCATTCTTTCAGCCAATGCATTATGTAAAGGATCACCACACTGCGTCATACTGATGTTGATTTGATGCTCTTTAAGCCTCTCTACATATTTATTTGAGCAATATTGGACACCCCGGTCGGAATGATGAATAAGAGTGCTCATGTCTATGTGATACTTCTCATAGAATGATATTGCCATCTCCAAAGCTTTCAAGGGCCCCTCCGTCTCAAGAGTTTTGTAAAGCGCATATCCCACGATGGCACGACTTGACGCATCGGTAAGCAACGAGAGGTAAGCCCAGCCCTGACCGGTGTTTACGTAGGTTATATCCGCCACTACCATAGCGCCCAATCTTGTAGCGACAAATTTGGGTGCAACATTCAACAGATCGGGGTAGATATAGTAATTATGGTTCGAATTCGTTGTTCTAGGACGCTTGCGACTTGTACGTTGACACAAACCATTGGAGCGAAAAATGTCATAACAACGATCACGACCGATAACCATCTTTGGTCCAAACTTACTCACGCAGCAGGCGTATAACTCGCGCATACCAGCTTTGGGCATGAGTTCCAACAGTTCTTTGCAGTACAACACGATGCTTGTGGTAAGGATATCAACCTCCAAATGTCGGTTCACATGCTTGTAATAACCTTGTCGGGTTATGCCGAAGTAATCACAGAGGAACTTTATACAACCACGTTTGCGTCGGGGTGAGTGCCTCTGTGACAAGGTGTCGATTACTTGGCATCGGAGTTTTTTCGTACCTTGATATGATACGTGGATTCAGCAAGATTGATGAGTTCTTCGCACGCCTCGTGACGTAAACTCTCATCAGCAAGAGCCCGATGAAGTTTACGGTTCTCAGCACGCAATAGCGATAGTTCTTTCTGGAGCTCAGAAATACTAGAATCAATAGCATCGCTATTTACTGGTTTAGAGGATCTACCCATATCTTTGTCTTCTATTTGATACTTGTTAAGCCAATAAGTAAGAAGCTTGGCACAAAAGCCGTGACGCTTACAAAACTCAGATTTGCTCTCGGGACTTGATAAATACTCACGAATATAAGACATTCGTTCATCATCACTGTAATAGTTGTACTGCTTTTTCGAATATTTCATCTTTATTTTCGATTTTTGAAGTGTCAACTTATTCAGTACACTACAATTTGACCGCATGAAATGTTTCAATCAACCTGATCTTTCAGGAAGCATTCAATCATA
>CAJMOJ010000111.1 GCA_905215035.1 uncultured bacterium | reverse complement strand
CATATCAATCAATATTTGATTATCAGGAACTATAACATCGCCTAAAAGGACAAAAAAAGGCTCATCCTTTGTTGCGTCCGCAGCGCAATAAATAGCATGACCTAAACCAAGTGGCTCATCTTGATAAACATATGACACACACAAATTACCAGCATGAGCAACAGCATCAGCAAAAGCATCTTTTCCACGAGCGCGAAGTTCTGCTTCCAGCGCAGGATTAGGCTCAAAGTGATCCTCAATTGTTTTTTTGTCATGAGAATTAATAATGACTACCTCATCAGCAGCACTTGCAAGACCCTCCTCGACAACATATTGAATAACTGGTTTGTTTACGACAAGCAACATTTCCTTAGGTTGAGCTTTCGTACCAGGTAAAAAACGAGAACCAAGTCCTGCAGCAGGAATTAGGGCCTTCATGAAATTCCTCTCTCAAATTAGTGCATAGGTCACAATAAACAAATACACCGGGTCACTCTCTACGTGATCCCGGTGTATATAAAATCTGGTGGAGATGATGGGGATCGAACCCACGACCTCAGCATTGCGAACGCTGCGCTCTCCCAACTGAGCTACATCCCCGAAAAGGGCAACACCTGATCTACTACTGAGCAATACTGCCTTATATGGTTAGTATATCGCACAAGATTAAACAGGAGTAATTAAACCTTGAATGGACATGCAAAGGGTTTAGTTAAACGACGGAAGCGACATGGAATCAAGCTCAGACTCTTCTTCAATCTCTTCTACAAAAGTACCAAAGAGAGGATCACCATTTTGACTTAATTCAACAGTGCCCGTTAATACATCAACATATTGATACGACTGACGCGCCTTTGCGCCACGCTTACGTTGAACCTCCAAAATGAAAAGTTGTGGGTGGACTTGAATAAGAACACCTTCTGATTCAACGATTTTTGAACGTCCCATATTAGCGCGTACGCGTAATTTTTGGCCCACAAACTCACTTAACGTGTCATGGATAGAATCAACGATTTGTGCCTGTTTTTCAAGATCCATATATGTGCTTCTTTCCAAATGACTATAAACCACCAGAAATTCTAACATGGGTCACAATACAAGACACCAATTGATAGGCCTCGCTTAGTTAAACGGTTGCAAATCCTCATGCTATGAACGGTAAGTCTCTAGCTGTCAGCGTTTGTCTATTGTCGTTTCTAGTCATGCTGTGTTCGCATGGTTAAATAAGCTTGCCCTAACGCCAAAAATGCATCCCGATCAAGTTGTTCTCCTCGTACCGATGGATCAATTCCTGCAGCCATAAATATGTCATCGAGCATAAGAGGAGTAACGTTTTCACCGTCATCTTGTTGTTTAAAGAATGTTCGACAGGAATTAGCAATCGTTTTGCGACGATTAGCAAAAGCGGCATCTGCCATAAGCGATGTTGCCGCAATAAGCGCATGATTAGGAATATCGGTATGTCTATCAAGTCGAATTACGGCACTTTTTACCCGTGGGGGTGGAAAGAAATTACCTTCAGAAACACTAAATCTTCCTACAGGATAAGCATAAAGACCAAGTTTAACCGTATAGGCACCGTAATTTTTTGTACCAGGCTCCGCCATCATACGATCTGCAACCTCAGCTTGCACCATAACAGTAGCCGATGAGATAGTAAG
>CAJMOJ010000110.1 GCA_905215035.1 uncultured bacterium | reverse complement strand
AGAATTCTTTGCATAATCGATAAACGACCTCTTTTTAGAAATCTGGATCGCTCGCTCAGAGTATGTTCCATACAAGTTGGCACGTCCTCGATTTTGAAAAGCGACTGTCTTTGCTTTTCGGCGCATACGATAATGATATTTCGATATCGTTTTAGCTCTAATCTTGCGGCTTCGACCATCAAACGAAAAACCGAGATAGTCAAGTCTCGCTTTTTCATTTATCACGTTTCCCATTTCGTCTATTTCTACAAGTAAGCCATTCGGATTAAGCGCATCAGCATCATAATGCAAAAGCTTTGTTTTCTCCTTCTTCACTTCAACCCCTTTTTGAAGATCGATGCATTGTAGCACTCGGTCTATAGCCGCAAGCATCGAGTTACGATCTTCGTCGAACGTAGGTATAGCGATGAATAGGTCATCGCAATACCTTAGGTATATTCCCGAGAACGAGTCGACAATACGCCTAACTTCTTGGTCAAATTGAATTAAATAGATGTTTGAAAAAACTGCACTTATTGGCGAACCTTGAGGAATGCCAAAGCTATTAGGGTTGGCTTTGACACAGTTTTTGACATTGGATCGAAACTGCTCGTCGCTCAGCACCGTTTCCTTCTCGTTTATTTCTTTTCGTGCTTTTCGACAGTTCTCGAGACCGCAGATATCAACCAAAGACTTCCAATCCCAGCATGCATATTTAGTTGTGTTTCTAAATACAGCATAGTAGTCTGGCGGGAGCTTATCCTTCTCCAACAGCGTGCATAAAGCTGATTTCAACCACATATGATCGACCTTGTCGAAAAAATCGGCAAAATCTGTCACCAGGATTATACATTGCCGACAAGATTGGATGAAATCAAATGCATGTTTCGCATGATCAATATTACATGCCTTTTTATCCGTTCGATACGCAATAGCAGAATCATCTATTCCGCATTCTACCGCGAATTCATTGTATCGAGAATCAAGCAGAAAAGAATATCTCTGGTAGATACATCTATCTATGTGGGCACAATATCTTATCTCTCTCGTTTTTTTCTTCCTGCGATCTAGCTTCTCGTTTTTCGGATTAGAAAATATGCCTCTATCCATTCCGTAATGAATTAATGGCCAAAAACCGTGACGAGCAACCCACTGGGGATCTAGAACCTTGCTTCTAGTCTTAAAGGATGCAAGCGAAGTTCGCTTATCAAAATGAGAATACCCTTTTGGATTCTTATGTCTATCGAGATAAACAGCCCAGCTTGAACACAAAGGATACTGCTTGCAACTGAGGCAGTCATCTTTTCGAGTACAGCAACTCGCCCATTTCAAATTAGATTTCTTCATTCGGTTCCTCGCAAGGCCGCATGCTCAAAGGAAACGAGGGCGGGAACTCTTTACCTTTGAGCAGAAACCCGAACTATTCTTTTGATCACCAAAAGAATCCCACCAAGCTTACTTCCCAATGGAAGACGGCCTTTGAAACGTTCCTACCTATAATGGAAGGAGGTGTCGAAGTGTCCTGCCAACAGCGTCAAGGAGCGCGAAGTTTGCGTGTATCGATACACGTGAAGTTCGTGATCCGGTGCCTCTTGACAGAAGCAACGACTGCCTACATGCCCATGCATGAAGTGTATCTATTATATACTGAATACCAGGTGGCAAGAACTCCATTTATCATTCATTTGAACATTGCTGATTAGATTCACGCGACAGTTCCATACCTTATCGATTACGATTAGGCTCAAGGTGCACGTTTTGGGGTTATAGGCAAGAAAGTGTGTCCGTTTTAGGGGTGTAAGGGCAGGTCAAAC
>CAJMOJ010000109.1 GCA_905215035.1 uncultured bacterium | reverse complement strand
TATAGAATGCTCATTAGCAAGTGCGCGCGCAATAGCAACACGCTGCTGTTGTCCACCAGAGAGCTGAGAAGGATACTTCTCAGCCTTATCAGCAATATGAACCATTTCCAAAAGCTCTTGCGCACGCGCTTCGCCCTTTTGCTTGTTCACATGATGCAACTCAAGAGGAAATGTCACATTTTTTAATACAGTACGCTGTTGAAAAAGAGAAAAATTCTGAAAGATCATGCCGATAGAAGCACGAAACTCTAACAGTTCTTTTCCCTGCAAGTCTGTGACATCCCGTCCATCAATAATGATTTTGCCAGACGTTGGTCGCTCTAAAAGATTAATACAGCGCACCAAAGTTGACTTGCCAGCACCCGATTGCCCAATAATGCCAAAAATCGACCCATCAGGAATGGTGAGATTGATATCTTTGAGCGCCTCGTGATCAGCCTCTCCGCTTTTCCCCTGATACGTTTTACAAATATGTTCCAACTGGATCATGAAAGAATGATCCCTACCTTCTCTTGCGTATTGGTTTTCTTTTTTATGCACGCTCTATCATTGAGAGACGTAAGATATGAGTTTATCGCTATCTTGCTCCACGTGCGAGCAAAAACAAACATTTCCTCTCCGAAACAACTCTCACAACGCACACGCGTGCATACTAACGGTAAAAGTCTCTTAGTCTTGCGTCAATGGAGAAAACCCCTCAAAGGTACTGAGGGGTCATATCTATAACCGATCACCAGTTATCAAAAGACCCCACAGCCATCGGCTAACCCATCGTGCCACCAGATCGTCGCACCAACAGTCCCTTTGTATTACCGTGAAGATAATTGGAAATAAAGCGAGGCTTGATCAAGACAAGTGCTCAAATAAGGGTCTCCGTCCACAAACCACTGAGGCCATTTGTAATGAAGATACGCACGTTCACGCTCTAACCTGAGTCGTTGATCACGTGTCAAAAGGTGTCCTTGTGTCGCATTTTCATAATGATAGAGCATAACATCAGGATTACAGGCAATATGGTACCCTGCTCCAAGCACCTTTAGACAAAAGTCAACATCGTAGTAGCCAACCTGAAAACGCTCATCATAACCGCCTACTTCAGCAAAAACATCTCTATCCACTATCTGACAAGATGCAGTAACTGCAGACACATTTGAGGCGCATACCATACGTTTCATATATCCTGGGTAGGATCCTGGCAGATTGACTCCTATATTGCCAGCTGCATCAAAAGGTCCAATTGCCATACCAGCATGTTGAATTGTGTCATCAGAGAAAACTAACTTTGCTCCTACAACTCCTACACCTGAACGAGCAACATGTCCAACAAGTTGAACAAGCCCATCACTTGAAATAAATTCGGTATCGTTATCGAGAAACAGCATATAGTCTGCCTCTGTTTTTTGGGCAGCAAAGTTTGCCATTGCAGAAAATGTATACGTATCTAAAAACGCTTCAATACGTATACGCGAATCACGTGCGCATAAATCTTGGTAAACCTCATGCGTTCTAGCTTCGATTGATCCATTTTCTACAATGATAATCTCCAGGGCTATATCTTGTAATCCTTCTTGATCCAACACCGACGACACGCATGCTTCAAGCAGATCTGCCTGATCTTTATTGGGAATGATAACCGCAACACTCGTCTGTTTATGAGGAAGACGATACTTAATCTGATAGCGTTCATATAAAGCATCCGAAACCACAACGGCGTCTATTCCCAAACGGCGCAGATGATTTGCAACGACACGCCGACCCTCTCGAAAGTCGGTCTGCTGGCGGGCGATAAGATTTTCGTGCTCGTGCTCTGATTCGAGCGGGATCTCCTGAACGTGATACAAAACACGATCAACGCGCTCCACCACACCCGCATGTTCGGTAATTTTGAGAATGAGATCATAGAGAAAAGCCTCATCAACAAATCCGAGCTCTGTTGCAACTCGATTGACAACCTGCTCGTCAACTAGGACAAACGGCCCAATATAGTTATATGAACAAAGCAGATCAGGAGAATAAATTGGCTTTAATACAGGATTATTGAGAACTCCTGAAACCGTTTGTGTATCATGATTTGAAAAA
>CAJMOJ010000108.1 GCA_905215035.1 uncultured bacterium | reverse complement strand
TTGGACAAAAGCAAAGGTTAGACAAAAAAAGAAAGACACCAGCGTCGATCAAAAAATACTGTGAACGATATGGAAACAATGCATTACGTGCATTCGGGCTTTGCACCATGGATTGATCCAGCTTAAACAGTTTGATGCATTCGGGCTTTGCATCAAACCATTTAATCTAGATTGCTCACAATCAAGATCGTCAGATCGCTGATGTCTAGTAAGAATTCTAGGGGTCGAACTCAGAAAAACCGACCACAAATGAAAATCAACGCTTCTTGAAACCTTCCCGTTACCTATTACACACACAGTTGCCCACACAACACCACAAATCTTTCGATCTATCGGTTAAACCCTATATATAACGTCCCAAACATGCAATAACATCACTGTATTGCTTTTACCTTTATAGACAATCACGATAATGATGGCAGGGAGTCCTTCAGATTCTGCTGAAACATTCAAGCTATTCAGATCGAGCCTACTTTATCTTTACCGCTCATAAGGAATCGATATCCGCCAACTGAAGCTGTATGAAACCTGTATGAAAAACGACACGCTCAGCAACACAAGCAACAAGCTCTACGTCTGCTTGCGATACACTGGTTTGTAAATACTGGTCTACAAGTACTGATTTATAAATACTAGTTGCTGCGTTTTAATCACAATGAAACGGCAAAAAAACGAAACTACCACAACGAGACGGTAACGGTGAGGCTTCATGGAACTATTACGCGCTATTGAGAACAGGCATTCAGTAAGACAATAT
Source organism: uncultured bacterium (assembly GCA_905215035.1). Lineage (GTDB taxonomy): Bacteria > Actinomycetota > Coriobacteriia > Coriobacteriales > Eggerthellaceae > Anaerotardibacter. The sequence goes on along the minus strand of CAJMOJ010000108.1, from coordinate 1,402 downwards.
CTTGATAAGCCCCTTAATCCTGAACTACTCACTACACTTACACAACGCATCGATGAGATAAATGCCCAAAGCGGGCTCCATATTCAGCTTTGTGTTAATAATCCTCAGGCATTCGATTCAAAGATGGCACATTACGGTAAGTTTCGTGGTGTACAAAATCATCTTGCGCTCATTGGCCCTAAAGGCCCTGATCTTCAAGAGCTCTGTGGATACTATGGCGAACAACTTGTGCTCGAGGCGCAGTGCCTTGGACTCAATACCTGTTGGGTTGCACTCACTTATAACAAAAAACAAAGTAGCGCTATCATCGGCCCTCATGAAGAGCGCACCTGCGTCATCGCACTTGGGTATGGTGAAACTCAAGGAATTCCCCATACTGTAAAACTTCTTGAAAAACTTTACCGCGTTGAAGGAAGAAAAGCGCCCATACAGGAACTGCCAGAATGGTTTTTAAACGGCATGGAGGCTGCTTTGCTTGCCCCAACTGCTATGAATCAACAACGTTTTATCTTTGACCTCAAGCAGAACAATCGCGTTGATGCCTATGCTCTATCAGGCCCTTATTCAGCAATTGATTTAGGTATTGTGAAATATCACTTTGAAGTAGCCGCAAACGCACTGAGCACCGATTGGAGTTTTGAGTAATCCTATGGATCCCATCGTAATGCTTATTGCTTCACTGATTGTTGGCGTTGTTGTTGGAATTCTATCAGGTCTTTTAGGTGTTGGCGGCGGAACGCTTTTAGTTCCCATTTTCAAATTATGCTACTTGATGGACTCCATCGCCTGTACTGCAACGTCACTTTTTACCATTATCCCCACCTCAGTCTCAGGCGCAGTTACTCATCTGCGCAACAAAACATGTATTCCTCGGCTCGGTATCGCAGCCGGTCTTGGCGGTATGATCACCTCTCCTATTGGTGTCTGGCTTGCCACTATTTCTCCTGCATGGCTTATTATGGTTGCCGCAGCGGTCATTATTTTCTACTCCGCCTACACCATGCTTAAAAAGGCTTGCATGTTACCCAAAAACTCTTCGAGAGCCTCTACAACCGCAGCCTTAGATACCGCAGCTTCAAATACCGAAGACTCAAATACCGAAGACTCAAACACCTCTGCATCAAGTTCAAACACCTCTGCATCAGGATCAGTCTCAGACACCACTATCCCCACGCCCCCTGTCGTAGGAAAAAAGTACCTCTTCTATGGCGCGCTCATTGGTCTTATAGCAGGGATTTGCTCGGGGTACGTAGGTGTTGGCGGTGGATTTATCATGGTGCCTCTCATGATCTCCCTGCTTCATATCCCCATGAAGCTTACCTCAGGCACTTCGCTTATTGCGGTGATACCTTATCCATTATGGCGATACGGGTGCATATCTGCTCGACTTCTTCCATGTAGT
>CAJMOJ010000107.1 GCA_905215035.1 uncultured bacterium | reverse complement strand
ATGCCTTTACGTTGGCTTTGCAGGAATCTTGCTTAATATGCCTCTCCTTACCGGTTTTGGTATATGTGATGTAGCTTGGTTGCCACTTTTTAATCAGGCCCAATATTCTTGGGGTTATTGGTTTGTTTATGTTGGTTTATTCCTATCTATTTTTACAACGGCCTACTACATCAAGACTGCTTTTTCACAGATACGCATAGCTAAAGCAAGCATGCAGAAGGAGGAGGCATGAGCCAAAATAGGCAGCCAACTCCTCGAAAATCGCGCCCATCTGTTAACAAAAATCAACAAAATGGAGCGCGCAAAAATAAACAATCTATGCAAAAAGCACCAACGAGTCGAACTACCCAGAATAAAACTTCTGTTTCTCGAAAAGCTCAAGGGCAGCATGGTCAAGAAAGAAAAACCAAGAGTCTTTCGCGTGATGCAAAAGTAGTAGCTAAGCATGATAGAGCACGTTCTCAACGTGAGGTAAAAGCAAAAACAGATAAAACGGATCATCATAAACAATATAGCTCTACTAGATCGGGCTCCACTCGGTCTCGCCAAAATCATGACTCACAAATTTGTGATAAAAAAAGCATGCCAGCTTCTTCTCTGAGCCTGGACGCGGTAACGCAAACGTGGTCTAAAAAAGTTATGCCCTTAATTAAGAAGAAAAGACGGATTTCACTTATTGTTGGAATTGTGCTTGTCTGTGTGGTGGTATTCGGTATCGATACTCTTCTTACCAGCAATAGAATATATCAAGGTGTTTCAGTTGGCTCAGTTAATGTATCCGGTATGACTCAGGAAGAGGCAACTGCTGCGATTCAAGAAGTGTATGGTGCACGGTTTGAAACCAATCGTGTTGTGTTCTACAAAGACGAGGCAGCCAAAAATACACCTCAATCTGTTGATGAGCATGAAGGTCAGGCTCAGATTGAAGAGCAACTTTCTTATGAAGAGGCTCTTTCGTCGCGTACCCAATGGACGACACCCCCAGCTGAGGTTGGTGCAACGTTCGATCCGTCTTTGTATGCTCAAGAGGCCTATTTAATTGGACGAGACAATGGTGGTTTTTTAGGAAGACTGGGTGCTTTCTTTGCTTCAGTTACCTTAGAACCTCAGTGTGAATTTAATAACGATGCTCTTACTCATCTTGCTGAAGAAATGACTCAATCAGTTGGATCAATGCGGCTCGATTCGAATATTTCTATGGAACAAGGTGAGGCAGTTGCTTATGAAGGTCATGATGGTAATGAGGTAACCCCAGATTGGGTCCGCGACAAACTCAATATTGGCTATTTAGGTGACCAATCAATAAGTGATTTTATTTTGCAACCAGAATTCTTACCATCAAGAATTACTTTTGATCAGGCAAAAGAAGTTGCAATTACTATTAACCGTTCGATTGCTGCTGGTATTGTTTATTTATATGACGGTCATGAGTTAAGCGTGTCGCGTGATGAACTTGCTTCATGGATCACTACGGTAATTGAAGAGGACTTTGGCGGATGGAGCTTAACTCCTCAGGTTGATGGCGCTAAGGCAAAATCCGCTATTTTAAAGGCAAATCATCAGGATTTACGTGAGGATGATTTGGTTATAACGTTTGAACAATTGGCGAGTGGTTCAATTCAAGTTGGTTCAAATGCAACGGGAAAGATTCCTGATGCGCAAGCTGCAATTGAGGCAACAAATCGTGAGCTCTTTGGTGCGGTAGAACGCCACGACTCTCTCAAGATTGATGTTTCAAGCGTTGATCTTCCTCATACAGTATCTTTTGACGAAGCTCTTGATATTGGTCTTATTAGTGAGATTTCATCGTTTACTACCCAGTTCTCTTCAAAAAACACTTCACGCGTAACCAATATATCGATCGCTTCAGGCTTTTTAAATAACACCATCTGTAAGGCTGATGGAGGAACTTGGTCGTTTAATGATACGGCAGGTGAGGCGACAGCGGATAAAGGATATCAGGGTGCTGGTGCGATTGTAGATGGAGAATACTCGGATGCCGTTGGCGGAGGGATTTGTCAAGTCGCCACAACGGTTTTTAATGCAGTGTATGAGGCCGGATATCCTATCGTAAAACGTTATAATCATTCACTCTATATTGCAAGTTATCCAAAAGGGCGTGATGCTGCCATAGCATATCCAAATCTTGATCTCGTTTGGAAAAACAACACCCGTTCTGATGTCCTATTACAGATGACATCAAATGATTCATCAGTAACAGCCAAACTTTATGGTGTTGATCCGGGGTATGAGGTCTCTACTTCATACGGTGACTGGCAAGAAGGTGAACGCTTT
>CAJMOJ010000106.1 GCA_905215035.1 uncultured bacterium | reverse complement strand
CTAACAATCTATATAAACTACAACAAAAAAAAGGTAATTATTAAAAATGTGCTTATCAGAAAGATAAATCTCTGCAGAGTCACTTACAGAGATTTATATCGTTTTTATAGTTCCTTAAAGAACTTTTTATCCAATTTCAATCTAGAGATTTATTCGTAAGGTACGCATAGCGTTGATGATAGCAATGACAGAAACACCAACATCAGCAAAAATAGCAAGCCACATATTGGCAAGACCCAGGGCGGCAAGCACTAAGACAATAAACTTCACCGTAAGAGCAAACACAATATTGCTGTAGACAATCCTCATGGTCTTTCGTGACACCTTTATCGCAGTAACCAAACGCTCAGGATCGTCATCCATAAGAACTACATCAGCAGCTTCAATAGCTGCATCAGAGCCAAGGGCCCCCATCGCAATACCTACATCAGAGCGGATAAGCGCAGGTGCATCATTAATCCCATCGCCAACAAACGCGACTTTTTCTCCTTTAGGACTTTCATCAATTGCAGCCACAAGATAAGCCATCTTGTCTTGTGGCAAAAGCTCGGCATGATACTCATCAAGGCCAAGTTTTTCAGCAATAGTAGCAGCAACCCCTTTGCGATCACCTGTTAGCATTACTGTCTTGGAAATACCGAGTTGTTTAAGCTCTCCTATAGCGCGTGCCGATGTTGGTTTAAGAACATCTTCAACAACAATAACACCCCAAAAGAGATGATTAACCGCCACATACAATACGGTCGTATTGCTCAAATCAACAAATGTCTGAGAGAGATACTCTTGAGTTACCTGATGAGAGGATGTCATGACTACATTGTGCGTTTCCATAAGTTGAGCATTACCCACCAAAACGTTATGGTGATCGATCACACAAGAAATACCTTGACCTGCTATTTCTTCAGTCTCCTGAATGCGTTCAAGATCGAGTACGTTACCCGCTGACTCATACGCTTCCTTCACCGAAAGACCAATAGGATGAGTGGTATAGCTTTCTGCCAACGCAACATACTCAAGCATTTGTTCAGGAGTAACTACGCGGCTTTCCTTCGGAGTAAGTTCGGAAGAAAGGCGCACCTCACTTACTTGAAATTGCCCCTTAGTAAGCGTGCCGGTTTTATCAAAAAGAATCGTTCTGACATGATAGAGTGCTTCTAAATAGTTTGATCCTTTAATCATGATGCCATGACGAGATGCGCCACCAATACCGCCAAAGAATCCAAGCGGAATTGAAATAACTAAGGCGCAGGGACATGATACAACTAAAAAGATCAATCCGCGTTCAACCCAATTTGCCCAATCAAAGTTGGTAAAGAAGGGCGGAATCACAGCGATTGCAAGCGCCAACCCACATACGACAGGTGTATAGTAACGCGCAAACCTGGTGATAAAGTTCTCCATAGGAGCCTTCTCGTCGGCAGCATTTTCCACCAACTCCATAATGCGCGAAACCGTTGAGTCTTCAAAAGCTTTAGTCGTTTTAATCCTGAGTACATGAGATAAATTGATTGAACCTGAGTGAATTTCAGCACCAGGTACAACTTGTCGAGGTAGGCTTTCTCCTGTCAATGCTGCGGTATCAAGCTCGGATTCTCCCTCGACAACAACACCATCAAGCGCAACGCGTTCACCAGGTTTTACTACGATAACACTACCGATTTCCACTTCCTCAGGATCAACTACTTCTTGATTGCCGTCATACTCAACGGTAACCGTTTCAGGACATATATCCATCATTTCAGCAATTGAATCACGGGATTTATCAACAGCATAGTCTTCGAATAATTCGCCAATTTGATAAAACAACATTACAGCAATTGCTTCAGGAAATTCTCCTAAGCAAAGCGCTCCAATAGTTGCAACGCCCATCAAGAAGTTCTCATCAAATACATGACCGCGAGCAATATTCTTCCCCGCTTTATGCAATACGGGATATCCCAAAATAAGATAAGGAATCAAAAACACCAAAAGCGCGAAAACAGGATACCCAGAAAAAGGTTCTGGCAAGCTTGTAGTATAGAGTACTTCTCCCCACTGTGCGCTTAAAATACAAGCAAGCACAAATATAACCGTACCAAGACATATTCTTACTATCTCTTTTGTGCGTTTACTCATAGTTGCTACATTCCTACTCATCGTTTTGCAAAGGTGTTACCCATCTTTATTTACGTTCTACTCCACAACTTCTATTTCACAACAAGACGACAGTCGTCTTCATAGGAAGAAATAATATTTTGAATAGGCTCTATAAGTTCACTTACTTCTACCCCATCGGTTTCAAGCGTAAGTTTACGCGTCATAAAAGCAATGCGTACATTCCGAACACCTGCAAGCTTTTTAATATCTTCTTCCATGTGAGCAGCACAATTTGCAC
>CAJMOJ010000105.1 GCA_905215035.1 uncultured bacterium | reverse complement strand
AATCCTTTAAAAAGAGTGTCATTGATGACCTCTACCATGTCAGATAGTCCTTCGTAATATGCGAGCATAGTGCTTATCTCGCGTCGGATAGTAAGAATATCGCGATTTGTTGTTGTGTTAGGATCCTCGATGATGCGCGCCTCGAGCAACTCCATGGAGTGCTCGTAGTCGTGCAAAAACTCCGTATCGTTATCAAGGGTAAGATCAATAAAAGAACTAAGACAGTGAGCTGACGTTTCAATACTTGGCAGGGGGAGCGTGTGTAAATAATTTAAGGTATGAATGCTTAGTTCGGTGTTATCAATAAGAATAAGTTCGTTTTTGCACAGCTTAAATCCAATACGTGTGCGCTTGCCTAAAATATTGTTTTCGTCAGGGATAATCAAAAGACCGACAATGGCATCGCGCGTTATCTCCGCCTTGCATACATTGGTGTCGGTTAAGCTTTTGTCGATGAGTTTATGAGTGATAGGATCATCGATATGGACATCAAATTCTTGTGTGGTCCAAACTTTAATAATCACATCAGTTGGTGCAATTACCTCAGAATCAGTAATGGGTGTCGGATCGCCATTGCGCAAAACAAACTTCATAGTTTCACCACCATTGCACGTCCTCTATCTTGGATAGCATAAGGTCTGTTCCAAGATAGAGGACTTGAAAAAAGCTACGCCAAAATCTCAGGGCTACCTTCCGAAGCTTTGTTTTCTTTGGCTGCTACTTCTTCTATAAGAGCCAAATTAGTCATAGTCGATCGAATGATATCAGCACGAGAGATGCTACCTACTAGTTTATTGTCTTTTATAACGGGAACCTTCTTGATGCGTCTTTTGGCAAAAATCTGACACACATCTTCAACGGGAGTGTTGCCATCGACAGCAATAACACGCTTGGTGGCAATGCGCATTACATTGAGGTCGATGAGTGCCGCCACGCGTTGTGCGTAACTTTCTTGCTCATTAATTTGATAGAGCATCATCGTTGAGTCTAAGATGGTTTGGTCATTTCTGCCAATATATTTCATGATGTCGCCATCAGAAATATAACCTACTACCTGCTTGTTGGTGTCAACAACAGGAAGTCCACTTGTTTTGTAGCGTGCCATAATTTGCGCCACACTTCTGATGGTGTCATTTTCGGACACGTAATAAGGGTGAGGATTCATAACGCGCTCAACGGCAATGCTCGGCTGAATACGTGCTGGAATTGATTCAAGCTCTCCTTCAGCAGCAGTGCTTGCTCCGGTCTTACGATCTCGTACAAAGATGCAAATTGCTACAAAGATCAAAAACATAATGCTTGCAGTTACGCAGAATGAGAGGTGATCTCCCAAATACATTTGCTCAAGTGGTGCTGCTTGTGGATATAAGGTGGTGGCTGTAGCGGAAAGAGAAACCAGAACCGCAGTGCCAAGAGAGCCGCCTACTTGCAGAAGCGTGTTTGAAACAGCATTAGCATGCTGAATTACACGATTGTCCAAAGAGTTGATACCCCATGTATTGAGAGGGGTTACAACAAACTGAAGACCAACAGCAAGTGCGGTGTAGACAGCGCATATAAATACGAGCGTGGTATCCATATTGAAAAGAACCAAGCCAAAGCTTCCCAAAAACGCTACGATGGAGCCAGGGATTAAGATTCTGCGTGCACCGTAGCGATCAAAAAGTCTACCAGCAATAACACCAATAAGAGCTCCGATTATCGCACCAGGAAGCATGACAAGACCTGTTTCAAGGGCGCTAAATCCACGAACAGATTGGATGAAGATGGGGAGCAAAACGCCCGTACCAATCAAGGCACCTTGCATAGTGGCAACTAACGTAACGGCAACTGCAAAATTGCGCGTCTTTAGAACTTGAATGCGCAAAAGCGGTACCGTGAGCTTGAATTGGCGGCGAACAAAAAAGACAAGGAGTACTAATCCTGCAACAATAAGAGCACCGCAAAGGGCGATATTGTTTGTTGAAGTGATGGAAGACAAACCATAGAGCAAGCTAAGAAGTCCTAGCGAGCAAAGGATAACGGAAGGCTTGTCAAAGGTCGTTTTCTCAAAGTTGCCAAAATTTTCAAGAGCGAGGGCACCAATAATAACTACCAAGATAGCGAGTGCAGTTACGATAATAAAGAGCGCGCGCCATCCAACGTTGTCAACAAGAACACCAGAAAGCGATGGGCCAATTGCGGGAGCAAACCCAATAACGAGACCAACAATACCCATTGCTTGACCACGTTTTTCACGTGGGAAGATAAGTAAAATGACCGTAAGAACCATAGGCATGACAATACCGGTAGCTGCTGCTTGAAACATGCGTCCAAGTAAAATAACGCCGAAAACCGGAGCGATAGCAGCGAGAAGCGAACCTATCGCAAAAAGGCTAATACCGATAATAAAAAGTTTACGGGTTGAAAAACGGCCCAGTAAATATGCTGATAAAGGAATGACGATGGCTTCAACAAGAGAATAGCCAGATGTAAGCCATTGCACGGTTGTAGCATCGACTTGCATATCGGTCATAATGACTGGCAACGCGGGAGAAAGGAGCGTTTGATTTAAAACTGCCAATAATGCGCCTG
>CAJMOJ010000104.1 GCA_905215035.1 uncultured bacterium | reverse complement strand
ACGAGCATAGAAATCAGTGTAGAAATAAACGCATTGGTAAGTTCTTGTAGGCGTGCTTTTTAAGCACGCCTACTATTTTGCAACGAGGTGTGAATACGTCATGAAGGTCATGGCGTTTACGTGCGAGTCTCTATAAGGAAAGGCTGTCATAAGGTAAAATAAATCAGCTAAGGTATACATATCGGTATGTAGTGTATGTGTTTTCATGTGCACTAGTTGCTCTATTAGATCCTTACCTTTATTGAGGAGTATATATGTGTGGCATTGTTGGTTTCACGGGTAAAATTCAGGCAAAAGATATACTGCTTGAAGGATTGCAGCGTCTTGAGTATCGCGGATATGATTCTGCTGGTATTGCTGTTTTTGATGGTGAGAACATTAATGTGGTTCGTAGGCTTGGAAAAGTTGCGGAATTAGTAGCCTCAGTTACCCCTGAGAGCTGTATGGGTACCTGCGGTATTGGTCATACGCGATGGGCAACTCATGGCCAACCTTCCGAGCGTAATGCTCATCCCCATACAAGCTGCGCAGAAGATATTGCTGTTGTTCATAATGGCATTATTGAAAACTTTAGAGAGCTGCGCGAAGAACTTGAAGCAGAAGGTCATGTGTTCGACTCTGACACAGATACCGAAGTTGTTGCCCATCTTATAGAAAAATATTATCAAGGCAATTTACTTGATGCTGTACAAAGAGCTTCGGCGCGCCTGTTAGGTGCTTATGGTCTTGCCGTATTGTGTCAGAATGAACCTGGTGAGATTGTAGCTACACGAAAAGATTCACCAATCGTTTTGGGGCTCGGAAGCGATGGTGCCTACGTTGCCTCAGATATTGTGGCTCTTATTGATGCTACACGTGATGTTGTGATTCTTGAAGATGAACAATTTGCGGTGATGCATCCTGATCGCATTGAATATTTTGATCAGCAAGGTAACGCTATTGTGCCTGAAGTAACGCATGTTGACTGGGATGTTGATGTTGCGGAAAAGGGTGGCTATCCTGACTTTATGCTCAAAGAAATTCACGAACAACCTCGTGTTGTACGCGATACTTTATTTGGGCGCATGTCGGGTCAAGAAATCAAGATTGATGAACTCACCTTATCGCGTCAAGAGCTGAATTTTATTGATCGTGTCTACATTATTGGGTGCGGTACAAGCTATCATGCGGGTCTTATTGCTAAAAATCTTATCGAGGCTTGGGCGCGGATTCCAACTGAGGTTGAAGTTGCCTCTGAATTTAGGTATCGCAATCCTATTATTACTCCAACAACGCTCGTTGTTGCGGTGTCTCAGTCGGGTGAGACTGCAGACACCCTTGCAGCTATTCGCGATGCTCGCATTAAAGGCGCAAAAGTATTTGGTATCACCAATGTTATTGGTTCTCCTGTTGCACGCGAATCTGATGGAGTTATTTACACAAAGGCAAATAAAGAGATTGCGGTTGCTTCTACTAAATCATTTATTGGGCAGGTAGTAAGTTTAACGCTGCTTGCTTTGGTGCTTGCGAGAACTAAGGGTAAGTTTAATTTGTACCAAACGCGTTTATTGTTTGGTGAGCTTGCCGATACGGCTGAGCAGATTGAAGATATTCTTCAGAATACAGAAACCATTATTGAAGCTGCAAAATACTTTGATGGTCAAGATTCTGCATTTTATATTGGTCGTGGTTTAGGTAGCGCTACGTGTTACGAAGGAGCTCTTAAACTTAAAGAGATTAGCTACATTCACGCTGAAGCCTATCCCGCTGGGGAGATGAAGCATGGTCCTATCGCGCTTATTGAAGAAGGCTTTCCTATTGTTGCGGTAGCAACACAAAGTCCAACCTATGATAAAACTGTTTCAAATCTTGCCGAGTCAAAAGCACGCGGTGCTTCAATTATTGCTATTGCAACAGAGGGTGATACAGAGATTAAAAAGGTTGCGGATCATATAATTTATATCCCCAAAGTACGTGATTCGTTTATGCCAATCACCGCATCGGTCCCCTTACAGTTGCTTGCTCGTCAGGTTGCTGTTGATCGTGGATGCGATGTTGATCAACCGCGCAACTTGGCAAAATCGGTCACGGTTGAGTAGATATTTGAGCAGGTATAATCTATGGAGCAAGAACAATCAGTATCGTCATCAGCAGTGCGGCATTCAGCGCAAGGAGCACTCGAAGCAGCTGAAGCTGACATAGTTGCTCAAGTAGAAACAAAACTTGATTCATCAGTTTCAATGGGTGTTGATATTGTCGAAATTGCACGCATCAAGGCAATTCTTAGTCGTTCGGATGCTTTTGCTCGCCGGGCTTTTTCTGAAGCAGAACAGCAATACTGCAATGCTACCAGCGCTCCTGAGCGTCATTATGCAACGCGGTTCGCGGCTAAAGAAGCCGTGCTTAAAGCATTAGGAACGGGGTTTTCTTGCGGCATAAGGCCGCGCGATGTTGAGGTTGTTCTTAATGCGGCGGGTAAACCTCGAGTACGTCTTTATGGACGCGCTCGGGAAATAGCTCATCGATTGGCTATTCAAGAAATTCCTATTTCTTTGTCATTTACTCATAAAGAGGCCGTTGCATGCGCGATGGCGCTTAGGCGTGATCAAATTGCTACACCATCTAAAACAAGCGATCAGAAACAGGAACTAACGCGCCAATTTAAAGAGGCGCGTGCCTTTCTTGATGATATTGAGTAGGGTATGCAATTAGGTAACTGTAAAGAGGCTTTGTTATGACAGATTTACTCCA
>CAJMOJ010000103.1 GCA_905215035.1 uncultured bacterium | reverse complement strand
CTAAATTCCTTACATCCTTTCCAATAGGAAAGAAACTACCATGATTAATCGTCCTGACTATAAGTGTTAACTTGAAATACGGAAAGACAAAGACGGTATTAAAGTAGTAACAGGTATCAGACGGTGTGGAAAATTAACCTTCTTACATCTCTTCATACGGATTCTCATTAGTCAAGGGATTGATAAAAGCAAGAATCATCACTATTAATCTTGAGCAGCTAAAAAATATGTAGCTACTCGATTAGAAAACGCTTCAAGATGAGGCAACAAAACAAAGAGAATTAGTATCACTTAAAAAAATTCCGATAATAACCCTAAGACTATCCTTACCCTAGATGATTGTGATTCCTATTTTGTTGATGGGATTAAAATAATGAATACACTTGATTACTTCATGGAGTAGTCAAGTAAACAAAAATAACCGCGCAAACAACAGGTACAAAAGGAAGCAATACTAATGGTCTACGACAATATCTTAGAAGTTATGGGACACACGCCACTTATCCGACTAAATCACCTGGCAGAACCAAACGCAGCTGATATTGTCGTGAAGTTCGAGGGAATCAACGTCGGCGGATCCGTCAAAACCCGTACTGCGCTTCAGATGATTGAAGAGGCGGAAAAGCGGGGCGATATCAATCCCAACTCAATCATTGTTGAGCCAACCAGTGGAAATCAAGGCGTAGGTCTTGCATTGGTATGTGCGGTTAAAGGATATAAAGCCATTATTATCATGCCTGATTCGGTATCAGAGGAGCGCCGCAAACTCGTGCGCCACTATGACGCAGAGGTAATCACTATCCATGATGCAGGTGATATTGGAGAGTGTATTGCGCGCTGCATTGCTAAAGCGGAAGAATTAGCCGCACATGATCCTAACGTCTATGTTCCCCAGCAGTTTGAAAATGTGGACAACTTGCGTGCGCATAAATATCACACCGCTCTCGAGATTGTTGAAGATATTGAGTGTCATATCCACGGCTTTTGTTCTGGTATTGGCACCGGTGGCACCATCTCAGGTGTTGGTCAGACCTTGAAACGCCTCTACCCTGATATGGAAATTTGGGCAGTCGAGCCTGAGAATGCTGCCATTTTATCAGGCGGCGGTATTGGAACACACCTTCAAATGGGTATTGGCGATGGGCTAATTCCGAATATTTTAGATCAAGAAATTTACGATGAGATTTGCGTGATCTCGGATGAAGAAGCCCTACAAACTGCACGTGATTTAGCTTCAAAAGAAGGTTTGATGGTTGGTATATCAAGTGGTACTAATGTTGCAGCAGCAAAACGCTTGGCGCGCAAACTCGGTCCTGGCAAAACCGTTGTAACTATCCTTCCTGACACGGGTGAGCGTTACTTCTCAACAGAACTTTTTGCTGGTGAATAACGATTTAATGTGAACCCTTTATATACTCTTGCAATTTGATGGTTTACCATGTAATAATCAATTTACCGGAAGAACAATTTGTTCTCGAGGTGTCAGAGCGGCGAGGTCTGTACCTCGCTTTTTCATGCTTAAACGTAGCTTTATAAGAATCCGCGAACTATCCCCACAATATTTCGGGTGAAATACGCTGAATCCGTATTTCATCCGGACCAATCACAACCAACTTTCCCCAAATCTAAAATTACAAAATCCACTCCATTTATTCCCAGCCCCAAAATTCCCTCTCTATCAGTCTTTTTACAACCCGCTTCGTTACTCGCTCGTAAAAATAAAAGTAACGGGAAGGTTACGGAACTTGTGCATTATCAGGCCTTATGCGGTTTTTGTGAAGGCGATGATATCTGAATAACATCATTTTGTTACATACCTGATTTTTTCTTCTGGGCTTGCAAAAACTTCCGATAAAGTAGCTCCTGTTAAATTGGCTCATGGGAGAGGTGTCTTTTCTCATGTGTAATTGAGAAGAAAAACGCAGATAAAAATGCGATTTTCATCTCAAAAACGAAGCAGTGGAATATTGCTTGGGAGATATTCCAAAACCGAGTAGAGGAAATGGTGGTATGTATGCATAGGCTCGCGCGCTTCTTAGACCCGCGCAATACTATCGAGGGAAAGATTGTTTCAGTCATTCTCTCAGTAGTATTAGTGTTCTCTATGGTGAATCTTTCAGCCGTAGTAGAAAACGCCTCCGCAGCCGGATCCGATGATGATGCTCTGTTCACGACAGAGTTAGCAACTGACGATAAGGCTAATACGCAAGCGGAAGGAGGTGAACCTTCCCAAAATCAGATCATTACTGATGAGCAGACTGAAACGAATACACCAGATTCTAATCAGCCCGATCAGAAAAATAATGGTGTTGCTACTTTAAATCTTGATGATGATCAGGATAGCGATGAGCCCAACAATACTCAAAATGCTCCGCAGCAACAACAGCGTGCAGCTGCATCTGCAGCTCCTGCAGTACAAGCTAATAGCTTGAATGAACGTAACAAAGAGACTTTAACTATTGGTAATATAAAATTAGTTGATAATAATCAATCCTTAAACGACAAGAAAATTACTTATAAGTTTCCGCTTAGTGAGTATGGTTATACTCAAACTGCAGAAGTGTCTGTTGCGGATTTAGCTAAACAGATTAGCGAATATAATTTTCAATATGCCAAATACAACGATCAAAAAATTAATAAATTACAACTTGAGTACTCAAAATGGACTAAAACATACACCTTAAAATATGACAATGGGACAACAAGTTGGGGATATTCCACAAAGTGGGAAGAAATTAAAGATTTAGATAGCTTAGTCTTTT
>CAJMOJ010000102.1 GCA_905215035.1 uncultured bacterium | reverse complement strand
ATAAGTGCACATTGCGCATCATAGCCATTACTAAAATTAGTGAAGTAAATCCCATCGTAAGGTTGCAAAGAAAGCGCTTCGGTTGCAGTTTGATATTGCGCACGGTTTTGCTTTAACGATACCTGGCTTGACTCATCAAGCGGAAGCTCTGTTGATGCAACCGCAGCAATAATATGCTGTGGCTTAAATGCGGCAGCTTGAGCATATGCTGCACCCGCAAGATCCACAGCACGACCCTCAAAACGCTCATGGGCCAAACGCGATGCAGTAATTGCATTAGTTGGTGCAACAAATACTGGTGTATTAATTACTGATTCTAGACGATACTCTTCTTCGATCAATTCAGGTTCGCAAAGAACAACGTAATCCAATTCAGATGACATATCAAAATCATGCTCAGCAAAAAAACTCATCATAGTTGTTGAAAGCGTTAATACATCTTTATGAAATCTGAGCTGAATATCTGCCATGAATACATCCTTTACTTAGACCCAATCACGGGAAGGTTTATTTTCTTTTGTTTGTATTATAACGATGCAAGTGTTGTTTTATATATCCTGACACTAAAGCGACAGCAAATCGATGAGGATTCTTGCATTACGCTCCTCTACAAAATCACTCATAGCCATGAACCCGTTCACCCTGTAGATTTGCGACGTATACGTGCAAATGGTCATGAAGCTGTTTTCAAAACGAAGCATGCTCGGTATATTACTTTATGCAAACATTTGGTCCCCTCCCAATATTTGCTCTGCAATTTCCAAAGCAGAAACATGACACCGACATCCCCAAACATATGGTGTCATAACTCCCTCCTTGCGGGCCCTAATGAGATCCCCTCTCATGGGCCCCTCCTCTTTTTTAGGAGAAAATAAGGGATTTCAAGATTAGGTGGTAGCCATGCAACAACCTCGTATAGCAATTCTTGATGCCTACACTACCAATCCTGGTGATATATCATGGGATGCACTTGAGACCTTAGGTGATGTTTCTATTTACGAACGTTCATCACTTACTGATATTGCCCCTCGTATTGCTGATATCGATATTGCAGTATCTAATAAAATTGTTTGGAACAAAGAACTACTTGACAAAGCGCCCCATTTAAAAATGATTGCTCTTCTCTCAACGGGATACAATGTTGTTGACCTAGAAGAGACTAAGGCACGCGGCATTATTGTCTCGAACGTACCAGCTTACTCAACGCCTGATGTCGCTCAACATACCTTTGCTCTTTTACTTGAGCTCACCTCTCATGTTGGCGCTTATGCACAAAGCGTACGAAATGGAGCATGGATCACTTCTACTGATTTCTCATACCAAATCACCCCCCTTGGTGAACTTGCTCACAAAACTTTTGGCATTATTGGTATGGGCTCGATTGGTTCTCACGTTGCTCGTATAGCACGCGCTTTTGATATGGATGTTATGTTCTATTCACCACGTCCTAAACACCGTTACGAACGTGATCGATGCCATCAGGTACGACTTGAAACGCTTTTACAGCATGCAGATATCGTTTCTCTTCACTGTCCTGAAACTCCTGAAACACGCCAGCTTGTCGATGAAGAATTTATTGCAAAAATGAAAGATGGCGCTTATTTACTTAATACAGCTCGAGGTGGTTTACTTGACGAACATGCGGTCTCGCAAGCACTACGCTCAGGTAAACTTGCTGGATTTGGTGCTGATGTTATGACTATTGAACCTATGAAGGCAGACAACCCTCTTCGATGCGCTCCTAATACCGTGATTACGCCTCACATTGCTTGGGCAACAAAAGAGGCGCGTGAGCGCCTCGTGTCAGTTGTTGCAAGCAATATTACATCTTTTATTGCAGGAAGTCCTGAAAACATCGTATAGCTTTATCCCTACCCTATACTGTCCTCAAGATAGCATAGGTACTCTTGATAGATAGTTCTATGAATGCGTACGCGCATAGAGCTTATTATTAGTATCAAGCCAGCTTTCAACCGTGCCAGTATCAAAGCCATCTGCAGGATCAATAACCAACGCATACACCTCTTCGTCCTCCAACAAAGCAGCAAGTGCATCCGTCAGCTGAATTTCTCCGCCTGCACCAGGTTCTACTTGAGCAAGAAGTTCCATAACGCGCGGGGTTAATAAATAACGACCAAAAATGGCGAGATTGCTTGGCGCCTCTGCAAGAGCAGGTTTTTCAACCATTGAAGAAATCTTCCAGACTCCCCCTTCGATCTACTCTGACATTCCGTCAGGCATTTATTTTTCCGTTTTTTTCTCTTTCGGCAGCACCAGATTCAAAAATACTGCAGTTACGGTTGCAATAACAACCGGTGTCTTACCAAATACGGTTGTCACCCATGCCGGAAACATTCCGAGGGATGCAGAAGCCTGGGTCACACCAACACCAAGTGCCACAGACAATCCCACGATAGAGGTATTGCGATAACTCATCGGCTGACTTGTGATCAGCTTGATACCTGTCATTGCGATAGATGCAAACACAGAAATAGTCGCTCCACCAAGGACACACTGCGGAATTGTTGTCAGCAACGCGGAAAACTTCGGCACCAGACCGGCAATCAACAGAATACCTGCAGACATTCCCAGAACAGAACGGTTGATAACCTTTGTAGTTGTAACGATACCTACATTCTGACTATAGGAAGCCGTCGGAAGACCACCCAGGAAAGCTCCAATGATATTGGTGCATCCATATCCAACGATAGCACCCTTTAATTCTTTATCTGTCGGCTCACGGTCCATACCACCAGTTGTTGTTGCCGTAAAATCGCCGATGGCCTGAATCGCATTGATGGCAAATAATAATCCAATGGCAATGCAGGAGGACGGATCAAACTGAATACCAAAATGCATGATCTGCGGCATCTGAAAAACGCTTGCCTGTGCCACTGCAGTCAGATCTACCATACCAAAACATGCTGCAATGATATAACCGCAGATGATACCGATCAGAATAGACGCAAGTTTTACAAATCCTTTGGTAAAATGATTCAAAAATGTAACGATAGCCAGTGTGATAATTGCTACCAGCCAGTTGGTCCAATGTCCGTAATTTGCACTGGATGCGCCGCCTGCCATATAGTTGACAGCAGTCGGATATAA
>CAJMOJ010000101.1 GCA_905215035.1 uncultured bacterium | reverse complement strand
ATAAAAACCTTTTCTGAAAGTGAGGAACCTACTTTCCCCTCTACTACATTGGAATTTTCGCGAAAGAATTCAAAATTACGACACCAGTCAAAAATGTAGAACCGTTCTTTGTTTTGGTGCGATCCGTTTTGCGGTTCCAAAACTTCCAAACCTTCACACAGACGAGTTCCTCGCCCAATCATTTGCCAAAACTTGATCTTTGAGCGAACTTTTTTAAAGAACACAAGATTTACGATTTCTGGCACATCAATACCTGTATCCATCATGTCAACAGACACAGTAATAACAGGCCGCGGTTTCAACTCAAAATCATTAATAATGGTGTGAGAATAGTCATCGGAATGAAGTACAGTTTTAATATAGTCACCCGGGTAGTTAGGATAAAGCTTGCCAAAACGTTCTATTATGTATCGAGCGTGTTTTTGGTTTTGAGCAAAAATTACCGTTTTGCCAAGATCTTGCCCGCCGTTAACACGTATCCCCTTTTCCATAAGCGTCTCGAGAACAACATCAATTGTCTTCTCATTAAACACCCAACTATTGATTTGGGTGTTCGCAATAAAGTCTGGCACATCCTGTCCAGCTTCTTCGAAGTCTTCCTCGATGATTTCTTTATCGGAATCTGAAAGCTCATCGTAGCTAATGCCGTTATCAAGGAAATCTGTATGCGTCTCAATACCTAAATACGGAACAAGTACATGATCTTGATCAGTTGCAACACCGTACTCGTATACATATGTAGGAACCCCTCGCTCAACTTCAAAAAAATCATAAGTATTACGATCAACCTCATTGGCTGGTGTAGCAGTAAGACCCACCACAAGAGCATCGAAATATTCAAAAATAGCTCGATATTTTTTGAAGATAGAACGATGCGCCTCATCAACTATGATCAAATCAAAATGAGCAGGTGTATACATACGAACATTATTTTCATTTCGAACTGAATCAATAGCATTAAGAATTGTTGGATACGTGGAAAAAACAATGCGTGCATTACGATCATCTTTGTTCTTGCAAAGATTGCACCGCGAGGTTTCTGGAAGATAGTTTTGATAAGCACGAGCCGCTTGAGAAACCAAAGCTACTCGATCAGCAAGAAACAATACGTTCTTTATGCGGCCCCCGCGCATCAGTACATCAACAAGCCCGGCAGAAACACGAGTCTTCCCAGTACCTGTTGCCATAACCAGGAGGCTCTTTCTATGCCCTTCTTCAATACTGGCGCAAACGCGTTTGATTGCCTCAATCTGATAATACCTATTTGTTCCACCGCCTGCGATCTTTTCGTCAACAGGAATTGAAGAAAGAGCCTTTTCTGTTCCACGGCGATTAAGAATACGCTGCAAGTCGTCACGAGAAAAAACACCACTTACCTGACGAGGAGGAGCGGCTTCGTCGTCGACAAAAAAGGTTTCGAATCCATTTGACAAGAACGCTAAAGGACGATATCCATACTCAGCTTGTAAGCAGTCAACGTATCTGCGTGCCTGCTCTAAGCCATTTTGCGCGGAGTAACTTGTTCTCTTTGCCTCAAGGATTGCGAGAGGCCTTCCATCCTTACCGAGCAAGACATAATCGACAAACCCTGTTCCAGTCATGTTGCCAGGCTCCACAGGCATTCCATGGACTTCCCGTTCTTCGATTACGCTATCACCTATCACCCAACCAGCAAGTTCAAGGTCCCAATCAATATAGCGCTTGCGCGTCTCATATTCTGATATTTCTTCAGGGTTAAAGACTCGCTCTGCCTCGTGGTTTACTCGTGCTTTCGTGAGCTCTTCTTGCACCTCAGCGAGTTTCTCCATCAGGATTTTTATTTCACTATCCTGTTTTTGCACAAGTGATTGAGTCGCTTTAATAGCCTTGATTTGCTCTTTTGTAAGAGAAACGCCTTTGGAAGGTATTTTGCGCTCGTCAAAATATCGTTCTTCATATGAAGGACCGTAACAGTAGTCAATCCAATCAATAAACCCAAAAAGCGCACGCAAAGAAAGCATCGCTTCATCTGGGGTAACTCTTTTTTCAGTATGAACGGAAAGGTTACCTAGTTTATTAATTCCGAGAAGCGGGCGCCAGACTCGCTCATCTACGCATTCTTTGAAAGTGTACTCATGCAACAATGATGCGAGATTATCTTTATACGGCATTCGGATGGAGCTATCCGCTGAATATACCCATTTGACTGCCAGTTCAAGAGCCTTTCGACAGCCAACTGCGCACATTGCGGGAGACGATGCAAATATCTTTTCAGCCTCTATACATGCATCCGCAAAAAGGTCGTAATACCCATTCTGATCTTTGAGAAAATCGAAATTCATAGAAACAGCTAGTCTCCAAAATACTCTTGAGCAAGACTATCATAGAGCAGCTGAAGCTTTTTTATCTGCTTTCGAACAGCAAATCCCGATTTGTCAACTTGAGCAACAAAGTCAGCAAACTCTTGCTGCAGCTCAAGCGGCGGAAGCGGAATCATCATTTCTTTAAAGCTCTTGAGGGTAACTGTTCTTTGGGCAACTCCTTTGGCAACTTTGTCCATATAACGCTGTGCTTTGTCAGTTAGCAATACAGCATGCAGGTAATCACTATCGATCAGTTCCCGCTTTGGCTTTAAATAAGCGATATGCCGCTGAAAACAAAAAGGACGGCTCCTTCGAACAACCGCTGGATGACCAAAAGATCCTACCGCCGAGACAAGAACATCTCCAACTTCGATTGGTGTTCTCTTGATTAGTATTTCGTAGTCTGCCTCACTTACATACTTGGTAGTTTCATAAGTCAAAACATTGCCAGCAATATTACTGACAAAAAGGAATGGGATACCTTCGCTGACAAATTTAGGAGGCTGATGCGTGCCGTCTGTGATTATTGAACATACTTCAGACATATTAGCGCTGTGCCACTCGTCAATATCGCCAAACATCTCGACAAACCGAGATTTGACCAGTTGGTCTTGTTTTTTCAGGGTCATATCTAACCTGGCAAGCATCATTTCAATCTTGTCAAGCACGCCAGCAATCATTATTTGTTGCTTAATTGCAATAGCTGGAACTTCACGTTCTCCATAATCTCTAAAATAAATATGCGGAATGGTTGATCCGCTAAAATCATCTCCAAGTTTTAGTGATCGAACTAAATGAAGCAGATAATTCAAATCAACATTCTTACTTGGCAATAAGGCTTGCATCGTTCCGAGAACAGACGACTTCCCTTTGCAAGCCATTACCCGACCGACACCTGCACCATCTTTCACTACTGCGACATAAGGCTCTTCGTTTTGATAGCAAGACATTGTTCCTATTACACCCGAAGCTCCATACACCAGATAAGGACCGTCGTTTAACAAGTCCTTCTGACGCAATGATGATTTTCCTTTGCTGCATAAATCTGACAGCTTCACTTTCTCCCCGCCAAACTGAGGTTTGCTAGTCATTGAGATCACCAGCCAGCATATTCTTAAGCTCAT
>CAJMOJ010000100.1 GCA_905215035.1 uncultured bacterium | reverse complement strand
GGGGTTGCCCACCAGAACCTAAACCTGGCGCGTCTGCCAATTCCGCCACACCCGCATAGCCATTTCATGTTTGTCGTTTTTTTAAGACGACAGCTTAAAGATGATACCAGTAATTATAGATTTTTTGAACCTATCCATGAAAAGAGTGAAATTCAGGTCTTGCGATACTAGTCAATGGCAATATCACGAGCAGTTATCACCTTTGAAGGTGATATTAGAAGGGTTCCAAGCTCAGTTGTGAGAGCGGCATCATCATAAAAAACACCATCAACACTCACACCCCCAGGTAGTAGACCTTCATCCTGAGTAGAAATCACAATCGAGAAATCAGCGAGATCAAAATAATCTTTTTCATTTTGATCCGTGGTTTCTTGAGCTACTCCTTCGGTGACTTGTTTAGCGGCTTCTTGGTCTCGTTGCTTATCTTCAGCGTTACGTTTTTCCGTAGCTTGTTCATCGAGTGATTGTAATAATTCCAAAGACGGCGTTATCCCAACACTAAAATCGACTTCTACTTGCTTACACTCTTTTACACGCTCGCATACTCCTTCACGCTTATCCCCCTCATGCAAAGAGATAAACCCGAAACTAAATTTCCCTATACGTACTACCGTATAGGCATCGTAGGCATGAGGATTATCAACCACAAGTTCATAGCAAGAAGCACCCTTATCCAAATACGATATACGCAACTGCGTTAAGGTAAGGGGCTCTTTATGATTCCTCTGATCGGGTTCTACAAGCTCCTCTTCATCAAGCTGCTTTGTGGCAGTCTCATCGGTTGGCATGTTTGCATCATTAGTCTGCGCTATTTGATTAAGCATATGTGAAGTGCTTGAATCCGTCGTTGAATCTTCAACAGGCATTACGGTACCTTTATACACAAAAGCACTATACCCATCGAGCTCCCCTGCTGCATCATCAATAGTTGAAGCAGCAACATTGAGATTATGCCCAATACCAGAAATATAGGCAATACAAAGACCAAGCCCTCCTAAAAGGAGAAGCACAAAAACGGCTAGAGCGATTTTTTCACGGGCTGTTTTGAGCATGGTTCTATTATAATCTTTGCTTTCTCTTACGCCATACCACTACTCATTTGGCTCGTTTACAGAAGGCAGAATACGACGCAAAAACTGTCCCGTATAACTTTCGGGAACACAAGCTACTTGTTCAGGAGTTCCCGTAGCAACAATTGTGCCTCCTCTAAAGCCACCTTCAGGACCTAGGTCAATAATGTGATCCGCTGCCTTGATGATATCAAGATTATGTTCAATAACAAGCACGGTGTTACCCGCATCTACTAACCGCTGAAGCACTTCAAGAAGCTGACGCACATCATCAAAATGAAGACCCGTTGTAGGTTCATCCAATATGTAAAATGTTTTACCGGTTTGTCGTTTTTGCAACTCACTTGCGAGCTTAACGCGTTGTGCCTCTCCGCCCGAGAGCGTTGTTGCGGGTTGTCCTAATCGAATATAACCAAGACCAACATCATGCAAGGTCTGCAATTTGCGCTGCAATGAAGGAATCTTGCCAAAAAACTCAAGAGCTTCATCTACGGTCATTTCAAGTACGTCATAAACGTTTTTTCCGCGATATTGCACCTGCAAGGTTTCTCGGTTGTAACGCTTCCCCTGACAAACTTCGCAATCTACATATACATCAGGCAAAAAGTGCATTTCGATTTTGTTTTGGCCATCACCTTTGCAAGCCTCACAACGGCCTCCCGCTACATTAAAGGAAAAACGGCCAGGATTATATCCGCGTGCCTTAGCTTCTGGAGTAGAGGCAAACAATTGACGAATATCATCCCACAGTCCAATATAGGTTGCTGGATTAGAACGCGGTGTTCTTCCAATGGGACTTTGATCAATATTAATTATCTTGTCGATCTGCTCAGCACCTATAATTTTTTTATAACGTCCAGCCTTGCGATGAGCATGATTGACACGATTAGCAAGTGCAGGCGCAAGCGTATCGGTAATAAGCGATGACTTGCCACTTCCTGACACGCCAGTAACCAAGGTGAGTGTACCAAAGGGAATCTTGACAGAGACATTTTGCAAGTTGTTCTCTCGCACCCCTTTGATTTCTAAATAGCCCCGATCATGAGGCCTCCGTACAGTAGGGATAGGAATCTCTTTTGCCCCCAACAAATACTGAGCAGTGAGGGAATCAGGCACATTCATGATCTCTTGCGGCGTACCCATCGCCACAATTTCTCCTCCATGCTCACCAGCACCAGGACCCATATCAACCACATAATCAGCGGCACGAATCGTATCCTCATCATGTTCAACTACAACAACCGTATTACCCAAATCGCGCAAATGCTCTAACGTTGCAATAAGGCGCTCGTTGTCGCGCTGATGCAAACCAATTGAAGGTTCATCCAAAATATAGAGCACGCCCATAAGACCCGCTCCGATCTGTGTAGCCAGACGGATGCGTTGCGCTTCACCGCCGGAAAGCGTTGCAGTAGCACGTTCAAGCGTAAGATAGTCAAGCCCCACATCAACCAAGAATTTCAAACGAGCGATGATCTCTTTTACAATAGGGCCAGCAATCTGCTCTTGTGTGGGACTAAAAGTAAGCGACTCGAAGAATTCCAACGCATCAGCAGCCGACAATTCTGTTGCATCATGAATCGACTTTCCTTCAACGGTAACCGCAAGAATGGACGGATTAAGACGCTTACCACCACACGTTGCGCAAGGAATAATAGCAAAATACTGCTCATATTTTTGACGCTGTCTATCCGAGGTGGCTTCTTTGTAGCGACGCATAACCGCCTCGCAGATACCTTCCCATTCGATATACCAATAGGTTTCACGACCGTCTACTTTGACATAATCAACACGAATACGTTCTGATTTAGGAGCGCCGTACATCAAAATTTTGCGCACTTTCGAAGGAATATCTTCCCAAGGCGTATCTGAGGAAACACCATAGTGTGCGGCTACTGCGCGCAGTACCTGAGGATAGTAATTGCCACTCTTAAACGGCGCTACGCATCCCTCATCGATTGAAAGAGACGGATCAGGAACAACAAGCGCTGGGTCAACTTCTTCACGCGACCCAATACCCAAACAATCAGGACAAGCACCATAAGGCGCATTGAAAGAAAAATCACGCGGCTGCAACTCATCAAGAGAAAATCCATGCTCAGGACAACCAAGTGCAAGAGAAAAGAGGTACTCTCCTTCATTTAGTCCACCAGTAGCACCAGAGGACACTTTAGTTTCACCGAGGGGATTGCCATTTTTATCAAGAACCTGAACAAGCACACGGCCCTCTGCAAGACGCGTTGCAATTTCAACCGCTTCCGCAATACGAGAAAGAGCCGATTCTTTAAGCACAACACGATCAACAATCACTTCAATAAAATGCTTAATTTGTTTATTTAAAACGATGGGTTCACCCGTAAGTTTGGTAACCTCGCCATCAATACGAACGC
The DNA here is from genome assembly GCA_905215035.1 of uncultured bacterium. Classification (GTDB taxonomy): domain Bacteria; phylum Actinomycetota; class Coriobacteriia; order Coriobacteriales; family Eggerthellaceae; genus Anaerotardibacter. Next base: position 177 of record CAJMOJ010000100.1, on the reverse strand, counting down.
GCGTAAAACCCTCGTTCTGAAGATCAGTAAAAAGCTTGGTAACCTCGCCTTTTCGACCGGTTATCACTGGTGCCATAATCTGGGCACGGGTCGTAGCCCCAGCGCCCAATGCCATAATTTCATCAGTGACTTGTTCGGTAGTAAGTTTTTTAATGTCGAGGGTGGAGTTTGGACAAG
>CAJMOJ010000099.1 GCA_905215035.1 uncultured bacterium | reverse complement strand
CTCATGTTCGATAGCCTCAACAACAAAATCAGCATCATCAGTCATTTGCATCAACCACTGATTAAGTGATTCGGTATCCCAATCGTCACTTGCCGCTTTAGGATCACAGCATTCCAGAACATGAGCTTCTACCGCGTCTTCAATTACTTGAGGAATACGATCTGTTAAGTCTTTTCCATCCAAAATTGCATTGCGCTCTTCGTAAATTGCTTTGCGCTGCAAATTCATAACGTCGTCATATTCGAGAACGTTTTTACGAGCAGAAAAGTTAACCGTCTCAACTTGACGTTGTGCATTTTCGATAGCTTTAGAGACCATCGATGCTTGAATAGGCATATCTTCAGGAATGTCTGTCTTTTCCATCATGGCAGCAATGGAATCCATTTTTGAACCGCCAAACAAACGCATTAAGTCATCTTCAAGCGATAGGTAGAACTGCGTAACTCCCGGATCTCCCTGACGGCCAGAACGACCACGAAGCTGATTGTCAATACGACGTGATTCATGGCGCTCAGTACCAATGACACACAAGCCGCCAGCTTGTTTTACCTCATCATATTCACGTGTAGTAATTGCTCGCGCACGCGCATTTGCATCATCGATCTGATCAAGGGTTGGTTCTTGATCTTCTTCAAGCTCTTCAAGCAGAAACTGCTCAGCTAAGATATCAGGATTTCCTCCCAACAAAATGTCGGTACCACGACCAGCCATATTAGTAGCGATAGTTACTGCACCTTTGCGACCAGCCTGCGCGACGATCAATGCCTCTCGTTCATGGTTTTTTGCATTCAAAATCTCGTGCTTAACGCCTCGTTTGTTAAGAAGCGAAGAGAGACGCTCAGAACTCTCGATCGATACCGTACCGACCAAAACTGGCTGTCCTTTTATATGACGCTCTTCAATCTCGTCAGCAACTGCATTGAACTTTGCATCAATAGTTCTATAAATTAAGTCGTTTTTATCATCGCGGATAACAGGCTTATTAGGCGGAATTGCCTGAACGGGTAAATTATAAATCTGCCTAAACTCCGCATCTTCAGTCATAGCGGTGCCCGTCATGCCAGAAAGCTTGTCATAAAGGCGGAAATAGTTCTGAAGCGTAATGGTTGCAAGCGTTTGATTTTCCTGCCTGACCAAAACGCGCTCTTTAGCCTCTAATGCCTGATGAAGGCCTTCTGAATAGCGACGACCCTCCATAATACGACCAGTAAATTCATCAACAATCTTTACTTCCCCACCTACTACGACATAATCAATATCACGATGGAAAAGGAATTGTGCTTTGAGTGCTTGCTGCAAATGGTTAGGTAGTTGTCCTTCAGGGTCAGCATAAATGTCATCAATGCCAAGTGCGAACTCGATCTTTTCAAGACCCTCTTCAGTTGGAAAGATTGTCTTTTTTGCTTCATCCATCTCAAAATCAACATCGCGCTTTAAGCTTGGCATAACAGCTGCAAATTTCTTATAAGTATCAGCGGCTTGTGATCCTACACCAGAAATAATGAGTGGAGTACGCGCCTCATCAATCAAAATTGAGTCAACCTCGTCAACAATAGCATAGCTATGTCCGCGCTGGACACGCCTGTCAGGACGTGCAACCATGTTGTCACGCAGATAGTCAAAACCAAACTCAGAATTGGTTCCATACGTAATATCAGCCTCATACGCGGGTTTTTTTTCATCCGGCATCATGCCATTTTGAATAAGACCCACCGTCATACCTAAAAACTTATAAACTTGACCCATCCATGCACTGTCGCGTGCAGCCAAATAGTCATTAACAGTAACAACATGAACATTATTTCCTGGAAGCGCGTTAAGATACCCTGCTAGCGTTGAAACTAACGTCTTACCTTCACCAGTTTTCATTTCAGCAATACGCCCTTCATGAAGAGCCATACCACCGATAAGCTGGACATCATGATGACGCAATCCTAACGTACGTTTAGAAGCCTCACGTACTGCCGCAAATGCTTCAGGCAAAAGATCATCAAGTTCCTCGCCTTGTTCAAGGCGGGCACGCAACTCGACCGTTGTATGCGCAAGTTCGTCATCAGATTTAGCTTCATATGCTGTTTCCAACGCATTGATCTTTGCTACTTGTTGTTCATATTTTTTAAGCGCTTTTCCCTCACCTGCGCTTAAGAGTTTAGAGAGAAATCCCATAGTAAAATCCTAGTACGTCTTTCTTTGTTAGTTTGCCGCAACTACCTTACCACATTGGCTATTTTATCGCGTACAAACAACCCTTATACGCGCCTTCTCCCACGATAATTACAAAGTTTGGCAAGTGTAGCTTGTCTTCAGATACTAAACCCATCATCTCTTGAAAACCTATTGGGCTTCAGCAAGAATTTCTTCATAGAGCATAGTGAGTCTTCCTGAACCCTCAAGAGCATATTTTGCAACTGCACGTTTACGAAAAAGAGTAATACACTCCATCGCTCTAAAATGAAGATGAATTTTACGCAATGCTTGCGCTTGCAAGTAACAAACTTGCTCATTAAACGGATCAACATATTCAGCAAACTCCAAAAAGCGTAAGGCAAAATGGAAATCTTTTTCTTTCATCAAACGTTGTACGCACGCGAGAATAGTTGAACTGACTTTGTTTTGCCACATCGAACGTGCCGCCACGATCTCTTGGTTATAAAAACCAGGCAAAAGCTCTCCTCGATACAAATCCTTTAATCCATCTAAAATTACAACGGGATCAACAAGACGACCACAGAGCACCTCATCGCAAAGATGTTCTAAGGCAACAAGGTCAATAAAAGAATTCTCGGAATTAATTTTCAATGAGGTACGAGTTTTTGAAATCCAAGAAATATCACCTTTATCGTCAGCAAGTAATCGATTCATATAACTCCATAATGTATAAAGCGACTGGCGAGGCTTTTTCGAATTCGATGAAGGCCAAAGTACCTGAGAAATCCATTCGCGAGAAACTTCTCGATCATGCTGAATAGTAATTAACGCAAGTAACTCTTTTGCTTGATCACGAAGATCATGTACACGCATCCCGTCTTTATTGTTGGTAACACAAGAGAAACCACCAAAGAGACGAAGTTCTTGCAGATCTCGCACTGGCGCATTACCGTGTGATACTCCATACGTTACTGTTTTTGTAGCAGTTTCGGGAAAAGAGGGATTAATGGTGTTGGACATGTCCAATCCTTTCTGCACATACCGTGCCGGGCTTAACAAAGAATTCAATTGCTTGAATTCTTCACAACAAACCATCTGACAAAATCTACGCATGGTTTTGTCAAATAATCTGTCTCTTTACGTTCTTGCTAGATTCCAACACAAAAAGAAGAGCACGATTTCCGTTCACCTAACCGTGCAATCCATTTGTCGGTTGAAATCTCCAGGAGTGTTCCAGAAATACCAAGTCACCCGTATTGTATGTATGCTTCGATTGGATGCGTTGCGAATCTACTAGCTCTCGGAGGACACGTACTTTAGCAAATTTTTTTGCACCGTGCCGACAAGAACTTGGATTTGACCTCGTGATTTGCTTCAAATCCAAAAAAGCTGGAAATTGGTGCTTGACACAACTGCTGATAATTACTAATATATTCAGTCGCGTCATGGTTAACCCATTGGGGTGTCGTCTAATGGTAGGACAGCGGTTTCTGGTACCGTATGTGAGGGTTC
>CAJMOJ010000098.1 GCA_905215035.1 uncultured bacterium | reverse complement strand
TGCGTTGCTCGTCGGTGAGCGTATCAAGTGTTTTTTGTTTAATCACGTATTGTTATAGCTGATGCAAAATATTGGTATAAATGCGTTCTTGCTCGGGATAAAGCTCATGGCAGCGATTATAAATTGCTTCAAGTTGCTCATGGGGAGTCATGAGTGTTTTGTTATCCAGCAATTCTTTTTTTACTAATGCTAAGTCGGTTAAACTACCAACACGAACCATAAAGAATTCTTGCAAGTTTGAAGAGAAAATAGAGACAAAGGTAAGACGTTCTAAAAGCGGTACATTTCTATCTTCGCCTTGATCAAGAACACGCTTATTGAAATTTAACCAAGAAAGCTCTCTATTCTGCATATAAGGCAGGCGATGACGTTTGTTTTTGGTTTTGTCTTTCGATTCAATTGTTTGGGTGGGCTCATGTTGAGCTGAATTCTTTTTTGCAATCATTACAATCGCTCCCCCTCAGTTCCCCTCATAAGATGGCCTATCCATCTGATATCTATTCTAGCTGTTTTTCCTGATTATCGTGCATTTTGCCAATAACATTTCGGATGCATTTTTATTGTTTATGGGATAAGTATTTTGTCGATAAGACAACCTTCACGAAGACCATGTTTACACACCGTGAGCGACTCTGCATGACAAAACGAAAAGAGACGATGCAAAATAAGACATCCTGGAATAAAGGTATGGATACGATCTGGAATTGTTTTAAGTGCGGTGTGAGCAAAGCGGTTAGGATTTTCAAGGTATGCGGTAAGGAGTAGATTGAGTTGATCTGCCGTAATGGTATTGACGCGCTTGCCGTTATTAAACATATCCCCATAAACTTTAGTAACACTGCGAACAATGCCACCAATGCCGCAAAGCGTTGTAGAGTTGTAGTGAGTGGCATCAAGGGTAGCTAACTTTTTTTCACATGCGTTTACAATGGCGTTCATTTCGCTTTTTGTGGGAAGGATTCCTTCTACGAATTGAGAAAATGATGAGAGCGATCCTTGTGCAAGGCTAATATTGTCGCGATCCTTTCCAGCGGTAAACGCAGTTAATTCGGTTGATCCGCCTCCAATATCAACTAAAACGCCTTGGTCGGGAATAGGGTCAAGACTAGCTCCCACAAACCCAAGATGTGCCTCTTCTTTATTGGAAAGAATAGTGATAGGGAAACCACAACCTTCTTCAATTGCGCGTTTTGCTTCTTGGGAGTTTTGACAGTTGCGTAGTACAGCTGTGGCAAAGATATGGATGGTATGAGGCCCATCGCAACCAAAATGTCCTGCACGTATTACATGGTCATTAATGGTTTTAGTAGCTTTTTTTATGCCCTGTTTACTCATAATTCCGTCATGAACAAAAGAGGCAAGTCCTGCCATAACCTTATAGTTGAGACTAATATTGATGCCGCCTTGATCCCATGAGTAGCTTTTGTGGTGTTTAATGTAGTGAATTGCAAAAGGCTCAAGGTGATAAACGCATAAGCGAATCGTGTTTGAACCAAGATCGATAAGGGCGTGATATGACATGGGTCTGTGAATACTCCTCTTGTGATAGTAAATATATGGTATAGCGTTTGTAACAGATTGTGTATTACTCAATAAGATTGTAAAGAAACGATATAGTTTAGAAGTGATGCTACAATACAAATCATGATATTTCCCCATATGAGAAGCGCTTTAGGGGACATGAGAGATAAAAGCGTTTTGTTGTCTGATGGGGAAGGAGAGGGGATGTATTCATGCTCGAATCTATCAATATGACGGCACCTAAGGTAACGAAGGCTGAATATAATCCACGTTATGATGCATTGGTGAAACGACTCATTATTTTGCAGCAAGAGGCACGCACGAAGGGCATTGGAGTAGTGGTGCTGTTTGAAGGTTGGAAGGGTGCTGGCAAAGGGAGTCGTATTTCAGATCTGATTTACAATCTAGATGCGCGTTATACCTCGGTTCATGTTACTGAGGATTTTGGCGAGCAAGAGGCTTTGCGTGTATCTGATCCTGACTTTGGGTCAACGGGATATTATCCGCATATGCAACAGTTCTGGGAAGCATTAGGCAACCGTGGAACCATGACGTTTTATGATCGTGGTTGGTATTCTATTGTAGCTGAACATCTTTATAATCATGCAAAGTGGAGTGTCGACAAGAAAAAGAAAGTAAAAAAGAAGAACAGAGCTTTCATCTTGCAGACGCTTGATAATGCTGTTGAATCGATTGACGCATTTGAGTCTCAGTTGACTAACGACGGGTATTTAGTCATAAAGTTTTTTATGCATATATCAGAAGAGACGCAAAGAAAACGCTTGACTAATCTTTATAACGACCCTTCAACACGTTGGCGAGTTGATAAAGAGGATATGGAACAGCTTGACCACTATAAAGAGATGTATCGTATTTACGATGAGTTAGTCGAACGCTCTAATTTTCCTGATTCATCATGGATTCTTCTCGATGCAGAAGATAGGCGCCGTGTTAATCTTTCGGTTATTCAAACTATTGTAAGTCGTCTTGAGCAGGCGCTCGCTACGCAAGAAGACGAGGCATCAAAAGAGGCAGCGGAGAAAGCGGCTCAAAATTCCGCTGCTCAAGGAACTCAAATAGTGGAGAGTGATGAGCGCAGTCGTAGCCCTGAACAGAATGCTGAACTTTTAGCAGAAGCACGCCACGAGGCTGAAGTTGCATGTGCGTATGCTCCTGCAGCAAGTAAGTTTCATATTTTGGCCGACTATCCTCGTCTTGAAAACGTTGATCATGACTTAAAAGTTGATCGCGCTTTCTACAAAAAAGAACTTAAGGCAGAGCAGGCTCGCTTGCGTCGTCTTGAGCAGGAAATGTATATCAAGCGCATTCCTCTTATCATTATGTATGAAGGTCTCGACGCGGCTGGAAAGGGCGGAAACATTAAGCGTGTTGCCCAAGCGCTTGATGCTCGTTCATACACTATTTTTCCCTCGCCGGCTCCTACCAAACAAGAGCTCATGCATCCGTTTTTATGGCGTTATTGGACGCGCCTTCCTAAAGCAGGACATGTAGGAATTTATGATCGTAGTTGGTATGGGCGTGTCTTAGTAGAGCGTGTTGAAGGTTTTGCTTCTCCACAACAGTGGTCGCGAGCTTATGATGAGATTAATGAGTTTGAACGAGATTTGGTTCGATGGGGCGCTATTCTTATTAAGTTTTGGGTAGATATCTCTCCTGAAACACAGCTTATGCGCTTTGAAGCACGTGAGCAAAATCCTGAAAAGCAATGGAAGATCACTGCTGAAGATTGGCGTAATCGCGATAAATACCCTCAGTATTACGCTGCGATTGACGACATGTTCAGGTTAACTTCAACCGATTTTGCACCTTGGATTGTACTTGAATCAGATGATAAATATTATGCACGCATCAAAGCCCTTAAAATTATCAATGAAGCGCTCGAAGACCGTCTGGAGAATGTATAAACACGAAACCATTTAGTAACAAACGGTGTGGGGAATTTGCTACTATAGATTTCCCTAAAGGATGTTTTAGATGCGCCTTTAGTGTGGGCGCATCTTTTTTTGATGTCAGAAAGGATATGGTATGTCTGCTCGCAAAAACCGCGCAACGAGTACACCCGCCCATGGTTCTGTTTCTGAATCAGAGGCAGCGAGCACTAAAAAATCGGGCTTTGTAACACGTCTTATTTTTATAGTTGCGGCTATTGTTTTGATTCTTTGTTTAGCGGCGTTGGCTTTATTTGGTCTTCAGTACTGCGTACAACAAAAAGCATATGATGATCTTGAGAGCTACGCTGATACGTCTACGCTTAATTTGGCTGACTTGCGTGTTGATTGGGACGGTCTTGCTGCCATTAATCCTGATATCTGTGCCTGGATTTATGTTCCTGGAAATAAGATTATTTATCCT
>CAJMOJ010000097.1 GCA_905215035.1 uncultured bacterium | reverse complement strand
ACCCCACATAACGCCAAAAATGAAGTTGGTTCTACCATCAATAGAGCCGAATGTTCCCGTGTAATCCCAGGCTATAGCATGCCAGAATGTTTCCATCATCCAGCTCGTGCCGTATTCAAGAACTGAACCAAGCACCATAGCTATCAAAAAGATAATAAGGTTATGAGTGTAATAGAACCGGTTTAAAAAGAGGGTCAGAATAACAGCTCCAACGCCATAAATGCTTGAGAAAGGCCCCCATACCAAGCCTGCCCGCGATTCCATTGTATGGTAAACCAAATAATGAAAAACATCTTCAACGACCAAGCCTAGGACAGAACCAATCACAAAAATCCAAAAAAGAATAGTGAAATCCAACTTGATATAAGGAGGAGCAATCTGAGCGCGCACCTCTTTAACAATCTGTGGTTCTGCCTTATCTATGCGATGTTCAACATCTTTGATTCGTTCTTCTATTTTTTCAGCAACACCATCTTCAATATGCTGAAGTTTATGATCAAGGCTTTCGATATTTTGTCCAGCATGCTCAACGTGATCTGCTACCGCCATGCCGGCTTTGCCGAGAGGTGTTTTAGAAACTCGATCTTCGATCTTGTCTACTTGATGTGAAACATCAGTGCTTACTTGTTCAACTTTTTCTGTAACGTTTTGAGCCACAGTTTGTGTTGTATGTGAGACCTGTAAAATAACCGAGTCATGAATATCTTTGAGTTCGTCATGTAGTATTTCAGGTTGTTTGTCTAATGGTTTGCTCTGATTATTGCGACTTACTCGTGCATGTACACGAATTCCTTTTTCGCGAGAAGCGGGGGAGCCATGAGAATGATATTTGTTTGAATCTGATGTATGTGAACGGGACGATGACATGGTGCGTAGTTTCTGTGCCAATCAAATAAAATATGCGTTACTGTAAGCGTTTTCGGGTTAATTTGTCACTAAACTATATCAGAACAAAACTACTCTAAAGGGGCTTATGATGACTTCTGATACGCAAAAAACGGTTTTGGTTGGTGTTACGGGGTGTATTGCTGCTTATAAGTCCGCAGAACTTGTTCGCGGGCTTCAGAAAGCAGGATTTCGTGTCAAGGTAGTTATGACTGAACACGCTACTCATTTTATTGATCCACTTACGTTTCGAGCATTAACCCATGAGCCAGTTGGGCTTGGTTTATTTGATGACCCATCAGACCCAATTCACCATATTTCGCTTGCGCAAGAGGCAGATCTTTTTTTGATTGCGCCCTGTACTGCCAATGTTGTTGCAAAGCTAGCGCAAGGTATAGCTGATGATCTTTTAACAACAACTGCACTTGCCACAACAGCTCCACTCGTGGTTGCCCCTGCAATGAATGTGCATATGTACGAAAATCCTATCGTGCAACGAAATTTGGACTGTCTGCGCAGTTATGGCATCGAGATTATTGATGCAGATGCTGGCTATCAAGCATGTGGCGATGTAGGACGAGGGCGATTGCCAGAACCAAATGTGCTCGTCGATATGGTGCTAGAACATTTTTTGCATGATGATTTTGATAATGTTGAAGGCAAGCAAGAAGATAATACGGGTGTTGTTGATAAGGGAGACTTTGACCCGTTTGATTCGTTGCATACTCAGACAGATTTAGATTTAGATGGTCTTAAACTCATGATTACAGCAGGTCCTACTGTTGAACCTATTGATCCAGTTAGATACATCACTAATCGTTCAAGCGGGAAATTTGGTTATGCTATTGCTGCTGCTGGTGCGAAGCGAGGAGCGGATGTAACGCTTATTTCGGGTCCTGTTGCTCTAGCAGCACCAGCCGGTGTCAAAATGATATATGTAGAGACAGCATGTGAAATGCTTGATGCTGCACAAGCGGTATTCCCTACGTGTGATGCTGGTATATTTGCAGCCGCTGTTGCTGATGTGCGTCCCGCATACGCTTGTGATAGAAAACTAAAAAAGGGCATTAATGATAAGGAACTCTCATCGCTTGCTTTAACTGAAAACCCTGACATTCTTGCAACTATGGGTGCGCAGAAAAGTCGCGATCAAGTAGTTATCTGATTTGCAGCCGAGACACATGATGTGCTCGAAAACGCACAAAAAAAGCTTCTAAAAAAGAATGCGAACATGATTGTTGCTAATGATGTTTCTGAGGGAAAAGTATTTGGTGAGGACGAGGATAGCGTAGTGTTTGTTACATCAGAAGAGATGATATCGCTTGATCCGGCAACAAAGGCTGAATTAGCGGAATTGATTTTGGATGAGGTAAAAAAACTTTTAGCGGAATTATAGCGTGATTGCTCATGGTGACACCGTTAACAATAGAGAAAGATCGTCCTAAGAAATAAATATAGTCAATCGTTGATTTTAGAAATGAGGACTAGTATTATAGACAAGCTGTCATTATACAGCAGCATTTACGGGACGTGGCGCAGTTTGGTAGCGCACTTGACTGGGGGTCAAGGGGTCGCAGGTTCAAATCCTGTCGTCCCGACCAGTGCATACAGACGGATTAGAAACAGGTGAGTTTCTAATCCGTTTTTTCTTTTATGCCGACAATGTTCTCTTGGGTGTTTTGTAATTCGGACTCAAAGTATATCTTGCAATATTTTCTACCGGTAAATATTGCGAAATGGAAACAGCAATCTTACGGAAGATCAAGTATGTGAACTCCTCTTTCACCTTGGACTATTCGACCGATAAAGTAAAAAATGTAAAGGTTAAAGGAGGGGTTTTATTATGAAACCAAATGAGGAAATCAGAATTTTCGAACACACCCATATTATGGATGGGTTGCGACCCGTTATATACACTGAAAATAAACCACCTTATGTATCGTTATATATTCCTGTTGATCATAACAATCGTGCAGGTGGAAGAAGTGATTGGGATCGTATCGAATACAAAGATTTAAAGAAACAGGCTATGCTTGATTTGGAGCGTGACTATCAGCCTGAGGAATACCATGGTATTCTCGAACGACTCGATTTTCTTGAGGAACATCCTGATTGGTTTGTTTGGGAAAATGCTATAGGTGGTATGGCGTTTTTGGTAAGTAATACCGACATCTACGTGTTTACCTTAACGTTTAAACCCGATCCTATGGTGACCGTAGGCAACACTTTCTTTATGAAGCCATTGTTCCGTAACTATGAAGACAGATTGCATTATTACATTCTGGCGCTTTCTAATGACCGTTTTGGCTTTATTGAGGGTGACGAGGAAACACTTCATCGCTTACCAATGCCTCAAGGGGTGAAAGATGAGTTCTCTGAGGAATTTGCGGATTATAACGGTACCGAAGGTGCTCTTGATTATGTCACCCTTGAAGGACATATGCCTCCTTATCATGGTTGGTTGTCTCGCAACGAAGTAAAACAGGAGGAGGGTATTAAGTTCTTCCGTTACGTCAATAAAGCAGTTGATAATGCATGGAAACTGCATGATCCAACGCCTGTTATTATTGCAAGCTTGCCCGAGCACCAAAAGGCCTTCCGTGATATTTGTACTATTCACGATGTTTTGTCTGAAGGTATTATGAAAGATCCTGGTGGAATAGATACAGCAACCTTACTTGCCGATGCGGTAGCTATTATGACAAAGCATCGTGATGAAGCCATTGCAAAAGTGATTGAAACATTTGAGTATGACAAATCGCAAGGTAAGGCATCGTCTGATGTAAAAGAAATTGGTAAAGCCTTGTTTGATAAAAAGGTTGCAACGTTGCTTGTTGTGCGGGGAAAGGTTATACCAGGAACATTTGATGCACAAACTGGTGCAGTTGAATTTGATCCAGCATTAAATCCGCTTGATGATAAAAAGCTCGATCCTGCTTCTCCTGATATGATTGATGCACTTGCGCAAGCAGCACTCCAGCAAGGTGGTCGCGTTATTGTTCTGCCTGAAGATAAAATGCCTGATGGTTGTGCTATTG
>CAJMOJ010000096.1 GCA_905215035.1 uncultured bacterium | reverse complement strand
GTGTAATCACCAAGGTTAAACTGTCCTGTTTGATCAGCTTGAGGTGTTGCTGACAACACTGGTGCAACCAAAGGTGAAACTAATAGAGGATGAGCAATGCTTTGCGTATTGGATTGTTGGGTTTGATTTTCAGAATCTGGGGGAGAGGCAACTGATGTATCAGTTGTGTTATCCGGTAGAGAAGCCTCCGGATCAGAAGTATCAGATGCAGTACTAGAATCTGCATCAGGTGAGGTATCAATTACCTCGCTGGGGGGGGGTCTTCTTTTCTAAGCTTTCTTCGCCTAGTGCAATACTGCTCCAATTAGGAATGGTTAGACCACATACTAATATGGCAGCTAGAGCACAGCGGAGTAAAGCTTGTGTGCGTTTAGTCTTTAACACGGCTTTTCCTCCTTTGCCCGATAGTAGCTAGTAGCTGCATAGTATTTGCATCACTAGCAAGTAGTTTGGCCGTTGTACCTAAAACTAAATTCTATAGTGGCAATATAGCATGGCGAAAACGTGAGGTAAAGAAAACTGCTCGCTAATTGTTCTATAAACTCCAATATATGTGTGTAGGACATAGCATATAAAACGACCCCCAAGTTATAAACCTGAGGGTCGTTTGCGCTCATAGCGAGAAAAACTTTGAGTGTCTTATTAGCACTCGCAGTACTTAGGCTCAACGTAGTTGAGTTTGCCGTTGTGGCGGATGCACTCACGTGCAATGGTGATGCGCTGTACGGTAGGTGCGCCTTCCTCAAGCCACATAGCGCGAGAGTCGCGATACAAACGCTCGGTAGGACCATAAGGAGAATCCTCAAAGTAACCGTCGCCACCGAAGATCTCGAGCATCTCGTCAGCAACCAAACGGGTTGAGTCGATGGAGAAGAGCTTGCAGATAGCTGCCTTCTCGTCGATGTCGTCATCGAATGGGTTGTTATCGAAGGTGTATGCAAAGTCATAAACCAAGCAACGAAGTGCATGAATCATCATCTGCATGTTAGCAATCTTAACGCGAATTGCCTGACGGTCGATGATAGGCTTACCGAAGGTTACACGGTCATGAGCACGAGCAAGAGAGATCTCGAGCATGCGCTGGCACATACCAAGGTTAGAAGTTGCAATGTGTACACGAGATACGCTCAAGGAGTGAATTGCTACTTCCATGCCCTGTCCAACTTCGCCCAAGAGATACATTGGGTCGAGCTTAACGTTGGTCATCTTGATACCAGCATGACCAGCACCACGGCAACCCATCATATGAGGCATAGGAATGAGCTCGAAGCCTGGGGTGTCTACTGGTACGAAGAATGCGGAGAGACGAGAGTCCTTAGGATCATCTGGGTCAGTTACTGCAATGATGTAGGTAAAGTCAGAGCAGTCAGTGTGAGAGATGAGCCACTTCTCACCGTTAAGGATCCAGTTTCCATCCTCATCCTGAACAGCAGTGGTGTGAATGTCAGCACCAGTACCGCCGGTCTTTTCAGTAATAGCAAAGTTGCAGTAGATGGTCTTGTCCTGGAACTTGTCCATGTACATTTCCTTGAGCTCTGGCTTGCCATAGTCATCAAGGATGCGCCAGTTCATGTCTGCTGCATGATGGAGATGCATACGCATTCCGCCAGGTCCACGAGAGAACTCTTCCTGAACTTTCAAGATCTCGAGTTCGTTAAGGTTCCATCCGCCATACTCTTCAGGAAGATAGAAGCGATATAAGTCGTTCTTTTTTGCGAGTTCGTAGAACTCCTCTGGGAAGGTGTTTGTAACCTCGATCTCCTTTTGCATTTCCTCGAATGGTCCCTCAACCAATTCGCGAATCTGCTTAAGGTAGGCTTCAAACATTTCGTCAGTGATAGTTGCTTTAGGGTTCATGTGGCCTCCTTGCTATTAGTAACTATCAACTCTTACTGAGTGTGCACTTGTTTTTTTGTGCAGTACTATTGTGCGAAATAAAAGAGGTCATTTCTAGCTTCGTTCCTGTAATTCTTATTTAATTTATGAGATTGTCACCCTATTGATAACTTTTTAATAATGATAGTGACAACTATATATAATCAAAATTTATAGAACTAAAACAAAACTTATAAGTCCTGTTACGATGATGTGTAAACGATGGGCGAAGCCAGCTAAAAATAAAGTTGACCTAGTGTGTTTATGGCTACTGTACTATTGGAAAAATCGCACAACAACATACGATGCACTAGTTGGAAGACCGTCTATTGCATACATTTCAGAAAGAGGACATGCGCCAATTCGCCAATTGAGAGGGCCTTCTGCACTTTGGATTTCTCCTACAAGGTACGTGTTGCCATGTTGGTCAATCCCTTGAGCGGTGACAAGAGCATTGTCGAGGCCAAATTCTTGCCGCGCAAGTTCAACTGCTTCTTGATCTGATGAACTCGAAAAACTTGCATAACGAATACGCAGTTCGTAGCCACCTTGAACGCGTAGTGTGAGCTGCCAGCTACCATTGAGGAGTGTTGCTGCCTCGCTAGCGTTGAGGTTATCGATACCTTGAGCATAAAGAGCCCCTGCTGTAAGTAAGTCAACCCCATCGGGAAGTTTAATAACATCAAGTCCACCAAGCGAATGTTGCTCAGAAGAAGTGGCATCGTAATAAGCGATGTGATTATTGTTGAGATAAGAAAGAATATCATCTGCAGAGAGAAGTATGATTTGCTCGGCTTGCGGAAAGTCGTATTCTTGTTTTTGAAGTGCTTCTTCTACGGGTGCTTGTGAAAATGATGTTGTGTGAGTAAAAAGAGGGACAATCTTAAAGAATACAAAGATACCTAGGCATAAGGCTATGATAGTCATGCTAATAAGAAACACCTTTTTGCGTGGTGACATGCCAGGTTTTTTAGCCAATGACTTCTGGTCAAGATACGTTATACGACCCTGGGTTTCATAAGGTAAGTCAACCGGTGATTGTTCAGTTTTTCGAGTCATCGGGTTACCCTCTTTTACTGCTATCCAACAAAATGATTGCAAGTTATCGAACTGTGTCAATTTTATAGTGCAAGTATACGTATCATTGAATAATACTAATATTGTTTTTTGCTACTGTAAGGTATTTGTGAGTCCCAACAAGGAATGTCAAACGTGTTCGATGTAAGTATATTTGCAACACCGGAAGCTTGGATTTCGCTTATTACTCTTTTGTTTCTAGAAATTGTGCTCGGTGTTGATAACTTAGTATTTATTGCTATTACCACTAATCGTCTTCCGGCCAATCAGCAGCATATCGGTCGCAAATTGGGTCTCTTGGGTGCGCTTTTTATGCGCATCTTATTCTTGTGCTTCGCATCTTTTTTGGTGCACATGACAAATCCTATCGTTACTCTTCCTTTTATAATTCAAAATGGTCAGGCATTTGGTTTATCGGTCCGAGATATTGTTCTTTTTTTGGGCGGACTTTACCTTATTTATAAAGGAATTAAAGAACTACATTCGGTGCTTTCTTTGGAAGAAGAAAAGGATGCGCTTGAATCTCATGAAGAAAAGCGCCACAAGATTACCTTAGTGCAAGCTGTTGTTACGATCATGATTATGGATGTGGTTTTTTCAATCGATTCTGTCATCACAGCAGTGGGCTTAGCAAATCACCTTATCATTATGATTCTTGCGGTAATTATTGCAGTGATTTTGATGATGATATTTATCGATCCAATTTCTAACTTTATTAATCGTCACACTGAGATGAAGATTTTAGCCCTTGTCTTTATTGTTGCAATTGGGGCGCTTCTTGTACTTGATGGTATTCATATTCATTCGAGTATTGGAATTTTTGATATGCATGTCGAAAAACTCATGGTCTACTTTGCGATGATTTTCTCGATAATCCTAGAAGCAATCCAGATGAGATATAACAAAAATCATGCTGAATGGGTGGCGGCTCAAAACTTAGCAGTGATGCGTTCAGCATCAATTAATCATGAATCTCATGTTGAATCCCAAAAGGCTACCGCTAGTGAATCTTTGGCAGGAGAATCTTCGGAAGAATCCAATTCTTG
>CAJMOJ010000095.1 GCA_905215035.1 uncultured bacterium | reverse complement strand
AAGAATAACGCGTGAATCAGTACCTGTTGCAACAGTCAAAGCGACACGTGATGTAATGTTAGCTTTGATAAGGCCCGTAACAACATTTGCCGATGGGCGCTGTGTGGCAATAATTAAATGAATACCCGCCGCACGTGCCAATTGCGCTAAGCGCGAAATAGAGAACTCTACTTCTTTTCCAACATTCATCATGAGATCTGCAAGCTCATCGATAACCACAACAATATAGGGCAATTCTTCTTTTGAGGGCTGATCAGAATTATTAGACTCGTCTTGTAGTGCCTGATCTTCTATTTCCTCATCTTTCCCATCGTTGCGTGCTTTAATTTTTTTGTTGTATTGAGCAATATTACGCGCACCAACTTTTTGGAACATCTTTAAGCGACGCTCCATTTCTGCCACACACCACGACAATGCATTAGACGCTTCTTGCGGTTCGGTAACAACAGGAACGTAGAGATGAGGAATGTCTTCATAGAGGGAAAACTCTACACGCTTAGGATCAACAAGAATAAAGCGTACTTCAGCGGGAGTTGCTCGCATCAAAATAGACATAATCATGCCATTAATTGAGACCGATTTACCTGAACCAGTTGTTCCAGCAATAAGCAAATGAGGCATTTTAGCAAGATCGCCCGTAATGGCATTGCCTTC
Source organism: uncultured bacterium (assembly GCA_905215035.1). Lineage (GTDB taxonomy): Bacteria > Actinomycetota > Coriobacteriia > Coriobacteriales > Eggerthellaceae > Anaerotardibacter. The sequence continues at coordinate 3,653 of CAJMOJ010000095.1, read as the reverse complement.
AACATCTTCACCAATAACAACCTCAAGAGGCCCCCCTTTGAGTTGCGGCAAGATGTCGCCCAAATATACCGGCTGACGTTTTTTGTTAGGAACCTCAATACCAACGTAATTGGTTCCAGGAACGGGGGCAAAAATACGTACTCCAGGAGCTGCAAGTGCAAGTGCGATATCATCGCTGAGATTAAGAAGGCGGCTCAAACGAATTCCGTCAGCAAGATCTACTTTAAAGAGAGTTACGGTAGGACCTTCCACCCAATCTACCACATGGATATCAATATTGAAGTCACTGAGTTTCTCTTCGAGCATACGTGCTGTCTCTTCCAGCACTTTTTCAGATTCTTTAGTATGGCGTTTACCTTCACTTGTTTTGATTAAATTAAGTGGAGGTAGTTGAAAATCTTCTTGTGCTGAAGGACCTCCTACGGGTTTGCAAGCCGTAATTATATCGGCATCCAAGATGGTAGCTGACCCTTTCGAGGAACGCTTTTTTGATTGTTTTTGAGATGAGTCTGAACTCTCAGATGATGTTTTTTCGTGATTAGTATTAGGGTCTTCTTCGGGCTTTCTCCCACTTAGTCGTCTTGTCATTGCATGAGCTTTTGCACCTGATCGCTGTAACTCATCACTATCAAGAGCAATCGTAGGACTTGATGCGTTATCTAAACCTCTATCTTGACTGCGTTCTAGCGTGTTTTTACGACGTTTAGGAGCGGATGTTTTTTCGTTATGGATATTACCATCATCTAAAAGTTGAGTTGGTTGATCAGAAACGCCATCGGCAAGAGTCGTGTCAGGATCGTATGCTTTATTGCGATGAAGTGGACGCTTAATGTGGGCGGAAGGAAGATGTTCAAATTCATCCTCAAATTCGTCTTCATACAATGAATAGGCTCTGCGCATACGGATTTTCTCAATCAGAGCAGAAAGGGAAAAACCAATTACGATACATCCAACAAGGATAAAGCCAATCATGAGAATTACCGTAACAGTCAACCCAAATAAAGTAAGACATACCCAGGCAATGCCAGCACCAATATAACCACCCCGGCCTACGAGAATAGCAGGATTAAAGAGCTTTGAGGGATCTTGTTCAGCACCACCAGTAAAAGAAGCCATCAGTGTCAGAATAGCAAAATAAATTATGGCAATTCCTAAAGACAGCCGCAATGATACGTGTTCGCGTTGGAAGCGAACAAGGACAGTAATTGCCACTAAAAGAACAATAAAGGGTAATAAGTATAGCCCAGCACCAAAACTCATCCGAAGACCGGTAGAAAGAGCTGAAGTAAGCATACCACCAGGATTAAAAATTACCGTTACAAAAAGCGCTATAGCCACCACGATAAGAATTACGCCTACAATGTCGCGTTTTGTACGATCATCGAAAAGAGGCTCGTGATATACCTCTTGAACCTGAGCTTTTGATTGTGCGTAAGTAGGTTTAGATTTGGATCCTCTAGCTTGACGTGTACGAGCAGATGATCGTGCGTGTGCGGTATTACGTGATGAGGTCTTTGATGACGTTTGAGGTCGTGCTTTATGCGATTTTGGCGATGAAGACTTTCGAGCCATGCAACTTATTCCTTTTATAGTGCGTTTATTGTGTGTGCTTAGCTGTGTATCTTAAGCATGGTTACTATTAATTAATAGTATACCTAAAGCGTGATAATGCTCACAATAACCATAGGACGCTGATTTGTTCGTTCCCAAAGAATTGAAAGAAGAGCGCTGCGAGCGGTTTTCTTAACTGATTTCAAATCTCCATCTTTTGCGAGCGATCGCTTTAAAGAACTCGTTACTGCTGAGGTTGCTAACGCAACAAACTGAGGATCATCCCCACCCGGTATGCCATGCATTTCAAGCTGAACATCAGAAACTAAATGATGATGTTTATCAATAGCACATGAAATCACAGCAACACCCTGAGCACCTAAATTAGTGCGTTCATTAAGAACGGTTTCAGAGGTATCCCCAACGGACAAGCCATCAACCAAAACAATACCAGAAGGAACTGTTTCACCGCGTGATACTCCTGCATGAGACAGCTCAAGGCTTTCTCCGTTTTCGCAAATAAAGATATTATCTCGTTTAACTCCTGTTGCTTCAGCCAAGCGAGCATGAGCGCGTAGGTGTGTTGCTTCACCATGAACTGGCATAAATGCTTTAGGGCGTACCATCGAAAGGACAAGTTTGAGCTCCTCTGCAGAGGCGTGACCTGAAACATGCACTTGTGCACGAGATTTGTCGTAAACATCAGCGCCGATTTTTGCAAGCGAGTTAACTACGCGTGTTACCGCTTTTTCATTTCCTGGTACTGGTGTAGCAGAAATGATAACCGTATCGCCCTCATCAATTTCGATAGTTTTATGATCTCCGCTTGCAATTCGTGCAAGAGCAGATAGAGGCTCTCCCTGAGAACCGGTACACATAACAACATAATCCTCAGGAGGAAGCCCTTTAAGTTCGTAGGCATCTAAAATGTCTTGATCTTTGATATGGAGATACCCCAAACGACGTGCAATATCAGTGTTTTGTACCATGGAGCGTCCAGTAACAGCAACTTTTCTTCCAGCAGCTACTGCAGCATCACAAATTTGTTGCATGCGATGAATATGAGAAGCAAAACTCGCGATAATAACGCGCCCTTTTGCATGAGAAATGATTTCACGTAACGTTTTTCCCACTTCAGCTTCTGATGGTGTGAAATTTGGATTAAGCGCATTAGTTGAGTCGCTCATCATAAGATCAACGCCTTCATCGGCAAAGCGAGAAAGTGCCGCAAAATCAGTACGGACACCATCGATAGGAGTTTGGTCGAGTTTAAAGTCACCAGTATGGAGCACATTGCCTGCCGGTGTTCTGAAAAATACTCCTAACGCCCCAGGGATAGAATGATTGACGGAAAAAAATTCACACTGAAAGCAACCAAGTGTAATGGTCTCACCAGGGCGAACTTCAATAAGCTTGGCGTTTTTTACTTTATGTTCTTTAAGCTTTCCTTCGATCAAACCCAAGGTAAGTTTTGTTGCATATACAGGAATCGTGCGATCGAGATCTTTTAATAAGTAAGGAAGAGAACCAGTGTGGTCCTCGTGTCCGTGAGTAACAATAATGCCTTTCAGCTGATCAGCATGCTCTAAGACATAGGAGTAATCAGGCAAAATCAAATCAACACCGGGATGATCATCATCAGGAAACATAAGGCCTGCATCATCCAAAACAATGTCACCATTGCACTCAAACGCAGTCATGTTCTTACCGATAGCGTCAAGACCGCCAAGCGGTATTACATGGAGTACCGAATCCTCATTTTTTTGGATCTTCTTTTGCGAAGTAGCATTTTTAACGGATGCTTTTGAGCGGCCTCGATTATTCTTCTTTGAGTTAAGTGTGCGCTTTTGTTTTGATTTCGATTGCTTATGTTCAAGTTTCTGACGGTCCTGCTTCGCAGATTCTTTATTGGTTTGAGATCGTGAATCCGTATGCTCTTCACTGCGATCTACATCGTAGTGAGACAGCTTAGGGCGAGTACGCTCTAAATGTACATGCTTAACACTGTCTTTAGGACGTTTTCTTTTTTTTCGATTGGACTGGTCTTCTTTGTTTGATTGACCAGCGCTGTGAGTATTTGTAGTTTGTTCTGTCATAGGTTT
>CAJMOJ010000094.1 GCA_905215035.1 uncultured bacterium | reverse complement strand
AGGAGTCATGCAGCAATGTGTGGCTCCTTTTGTATTGGTTTCTTTTGTGTTGGCATATGCCTGTACGCATATTAAAACTACCATGCATGCATATGGACATTTCATTGCTCAAGTATTACAAAATCCATATGCAATATAACTCATTGCCCAATGAGAAAGCGCTCTTTTCAAGACAACTAAGATAGATTACTGACGGTATAATGACATGCATGAATTGTCCACACTGTCATAGCGCGATCCCTGATGAAGCACTCTTTTGCCCTCAATGCAGTACACCGTTACATAATAAAGATTGCACTACGGATGCATCAGATAGATCAGATGCATCAGGCGCAACGGACTATAGCTATGCAGCGTTTATTAGCTATCGACATCTTCCTCGTGATACCGAAGTAGCTAAGCAAGTTCAAAAAGCTATTGAAACATATCGTCTTCCTAAACAAATACAAACAAAGCTTGGGTCCCCTTGTCTAGGCAAATGCTTCCGCGACGAGGATGAACTGCCCGCCTCTCCCTCACTTCCAGAAAGCATCAGTAAAGCACTCGCGCAATCACGCACCCTCATAGTAATTTGTACACCTGAGACACAAGATAGCCCCTGGATTCAACGCGAGATTGAAATGTTTGCCGCCCTTCATGGTCGCGAGCATATTATTTGCGTACTAGCAGATGGCGACTCATCGACTGCAATACCAGATTTCTTAAAAACACATATGAAAGCTGATACGCAAGGGATCATGCATGAAATGCCGGCTGAGCCCTTGGCGGCTGACCTACGAACTGAATCATCGTCAAAATCAAAAGACGAATTGCTTCGTATTATTGCTGCTATTGCTGGATGCGACTTTGATGAGCTCAAGCAACGTAATGAAAAACGGCGTATCAAACGGATCGGAATCACCCTCATAAGCATTCTTGCCTTAATAACAATCTTTAGTGTTCTTATCTACCAATCTATACAGCACACAAAGGAAGCCCAGATTGAACAGTCGAAAAACCTTGCAGCTATAGCAGAGCAACAACTCTCACGAGGAGAGCGCATTCAGGCAGTTGAAACCGCGCTTTCTGCGCTTCCCTCATCGCAAAATAGCACTGATCGACCCCTTGTAGAAGAAGCACAAACCGCACTTGAAGACGCTCTCGGCGTAAATCAAAAGTCAATTCGGTTTTGGAAACCCAACTTTGCTTATGACGCTAACGCAGATATAGTTGCTTTTACTTCTAGTGATTTTGGCGATTGGGTTGCCATTCTTGATGCCAAGGGATCACTTACTGTCGTTAACCTCTACACGCAATCATCGTATTGTCAGCTTGATCTTACAAAATTCACCAATAATGATGATGCTTTTGATGCACAAGAGTGGATTGTTAAGGCGGCTGGAAAAGAACGTTGCATTGTTGCTAATCGGTATGGAAAGGGCAATATTGTCTGCTTCAATACCTTAGATGGAACTATTCTTTGGGAACATACCGATACCATCGTCAGTGCCTTAGCAACATCTGATGACGAAGAGAGCTGCGTCATCTTTTCAGCTAGGGATGACGGTTCTGTACTCGCTGGACTCATTACTACACAGAACGGCAATGCGCTTGGTTACATCGAAACGCTTCCTGGGTATAGTTGCGACCTAGGATTTGAGCCGCCTTGTGCCTATAACGCCACCAACCATGTTGCCTGTATTGCCTATGGCTCTCATGCCTGCGTTTTTTCTTTTGATGATGGTAGCTATCAACCGGTAAACTATGACGGAAAAGTACTTTGGTCAGTTCAGGAAACGGACAATCTTATTGTTGGTACTTCATCAAGCAACAATGAAGCTTCTGATGATAAGCGTATGCAAACATATTACGTAAGCGCCTCAGATGTATCGTCTAATCTTACTAATAAACTATGGCAGCACGAAGGCACCTATATGATAACCACGGCAGGAGATCCTTATCAATCTATTGCGTACAACGGTACGCCTCGTATTCAATGCTTTGCCTATGAAGGATCACTTACTGCTGTCTGCACCGCTGGGAGCATGCTCGGCGTTTACGCACTTACTGATGGTAATCCAATTTATGAGACTGACTTTAGACAAAGCGTGATAAGTGCCGGTACTCTCTATGGTGCTGAATATGATAACCTTGTTGTTGTTCTTGCCGATGGGACGCTTGATGTCATCATTCCAGCGGGAAATGTAGGCGCTGAAGGCACCGCATTTCAAACTCAAATTCCTTATCAGATTGATGATGCTTCTCTTGTTCAAAAAGACAATGGTCTTGTTGTGGTATTGCTTCGCTCAGCAAATCAACCTAATCGGCTCCTTTCCTACTCTTTTGATGCAGTCACTATAGATGACAATACCACCTATTCTCTTGATGAACTGCTTTCACAGGCGCACGATCTCATAGGGTAATCACCTTTCGACACAACCCGCGGATTGCCCTATCAATTTGTCTTTCGCGCTCTTATTGCCCAATCGTATTACAACAAGCAGGTAATATGTACGATGTCGTACGGTGTTCAACAATTATGGACAGAAAGGGATTGGGCAACCAATGGCAAAAGCTTCAGCAAAACAACCTGTCGATGCAGTCAGGCAAGCACTGGAGCGCGCACTTATCAAACGCGGTAAAACAATCAAGCCAATCGAACTGGTAAAAACCGCTCTTGCCGCCTATCTTTCTTTCACCTTTCACAATGATCAACCCTCTTCATTGTTGCGTGATAGAGACAACAATGAAACGGAATTACATAGTATCGAATCTCCTGATGCAGAAAGTCTTCGACGCGGCACACAAGCGGCGGTTGATCGCATGCTTTTCAATACCAATTACTGGCGAGCGGCTTACGAGCAACGCATCATAGCGGCATGCAAGGACACTGATGTTGCACTTGAATGTCTTAAGGCACTTTCAGTATGGACTTCTCATCAGCTCAAACTCAATACCTTATCTCTTGATGAAACTATCGCTGTATTTGAACGATTTTGTCCTCCCTTTGCCCATAATAATCGACGCGGCACACAAGACAACAAGCGCGCGGGCAAAGGTCCACTTCTTGATTATCGAAGAAAAATCGAAGAACTCGATAAAAAACATCGCATAACAAAACAAGAGTTTAATACACTACACACGTTGCTTATTGACATGGAAGCAGAAGCGGCACTCTATGAAGACTTAGAAACATCGGGTTCGCTTACCAGTCTCTTCACTATTCTTCCAGCATGGTGCCTACAATCACGCATAGAATTAGTAAATGGAACCTGGTGGGATGATTACTACGTTATGAAAGAAATCATTGACACCCTTAAACAACATTTTGCGACACTGGGTTCTTCGATTTCAGCATGCGAATACTTTCATGATTCATGCTATGAGGCACTGGATGCATATCATCGTGATCTTACCAGTGAACCATCAACACTCAGCGAGTTAGAAATTCCGCACCTTGTTTCTTTTATTCAAGAAGCGCGTGAAAGCCATCCTGACTTTGAAACCGATGGGTATGAAAATATACTTCCTCTTTGGCTCATCAGTAAAGAACAGCTCATCTGGAATATTATTGTCTGCGCCCTATATGGTCCAGGATGCGCTCGTCCCCTTCTTGTTGACTCGCCCGAACTTCTCTCCCAACAAGGATACACCGAGAAAAGCGATGTGATCACTGAACTAGCCCAGACCTCATTTATGCGTTATACCGCTGATCGTATTGCCTCACAAGCAGATCAGGAATTTGCAACATTTGCAAGTCTTCCTCCTGATCTAAAAGACTCCTCTATTGCCTATATCAGTAGCATTCATCGAAAGTTAGATACCTTAGGCTATGAGGTATTGCCTTTAGGAAGTTGCTATCCTGAGCGCCGTATAACAAGCTTTACCGAAAGCGAAGTAGAATGCCTTGCAATTCTTGAACATAGACGATGGCTTAAAGAGCGCGAAAGTGCGGGATGGCATTATGGAGCCACTAAAAATGTAAGTGCACATATGAGCCCCTATATGGTTCCTTGGGAAGAATTACCCGATCGTGCTAAAGAATGGAATCGTTCTGCGGTTCGCAGCATTCCCAACCTGCTTGCAAGCGTCAATCTTGCTGTTGTGAAATAGAACCTCAGGCTAAGTTTCAACCTTTATGCCTACTATACTCCCCTATAACTCAACATTTTTACAGAAAAATAGGATGTTATCTGGGCTAATCCCCTAAATTAGATACACTTCTTATCCTGCAACCCAAATAACGAGAAACAAAAAACTCCCCGTTAGGGGAGTTTTGATGTTTTATGGAGGCGACGCCCGGATTCGAACAGGGGGTAAAAGCTTTGCAGGCTTCTGCCTTACCA
>CAJMOJ010000093.1 GCA_905215035.1 uncultured bacterium | reverse complement strand
GGCAATTTATCGCTATTAAGCTTTATAGTACAAAAGTAAACCCTAAGAGTATGCGGTAATTTCTAGCAGCTCACCACCACAAAGGTTGTCCATTGTATAAGAATGGGCAACCTTTTTTGGTGTTGTAATAGTATATATAGAATCATTGCTACATATGATCTTTTGGCTTTCTTGATTTGTTCTCACGTAATAGTAGTGCATCTATTTTTAAATTTTTATGAAACAAATAGACAATAAATTATTTTTTGCGAACTAAGTAACGGCAAACGAGTTTCTTTGCCGATCAGCAAAAATACGCACGATAGCGTGTTAAGTCTTAGTATAGGCATCAACCCGTTTGCAAAATTTGCTTTATACTCACAAGAAGAGATTTTATGGAAGGGGTTTATATGGAAATAAAATCTGGTCCTTTGGAGGGGTTAGTCGTCGTTGAACTTGGTGACTATGTTGCTATGCCTGCATCATCACGTGTTTTAGGCGAAATGGGAGCAACGGTCTACAAGATTGAGACGCTTAAGGGTAATTTGCATCGTGGTGATGGCCCAGGATTTGGTATGCCAGAGTTAGGCTTTGATAATCCAGCTTTTGACATGAGTAATGCAAATAAAAAATTTCTTTCTATTGATATGAAAACCGATGAAGGTCGTGAGCTTGTTGAAAAACTTCTCGACAAGGCTCATGTCTTTATCACTAATTTACGTAATCCTAGCTTAGCGCGTTTAGGATATGACTACGAGACGTTACATGCAAAGTATCCAAAACTTGTTTATGCCCAAATGCGCGGTTATGGTGACCGTGGTCCTATGAAAGATGCTAAAGGATTTGATGCAACCTGCTATTCAGCGCGTGGTGGCCTTTTGATGTCAATTCCTCAGTCGGGCGAGCATTTCCAGCCAGGAAATATGCCTGCTGCATTTGGCGACTTTAATGCCGCGTTAGCGCTTGGTTTTGGCATTATGTCAGCAGTATGGAAGGCGGAGCAGACTGGCTTTGGTGATCATGTAACCGTTAATCTACACCATATGGCACTTTGGGCAATGCAGGTTCCGGTAATTTCAGAACCTTTTGGGGTGCCTTATCCTAAGAGCAGAAAGGCTGCTCCTTGCCCAACCAATAATTCTTACATGAGTAAAGATGGTGTTTGGTTCCTGATTTGCTATGGTACCTATGACTCCTGGTATCCTTTTGTTGCACGTCTTATTGGTCTTGAAGAGTATGCTGATGATCCACGGTTTACCAATTGCGCTTCTATCAACGAAACTGGTGAAGTAGAGACAGTAGTCCAAATGTTTAGTGATGCTTTTGCTCAGCATGATTGGGCATATTGGGAAGATCTCTTTATTAAAGAAGATGTTCCGTATGCGCGTTGTCAAACAATGGATGATGTTATGCATGATGAAGAAGCATATGTTAATGATATGCTTCGACCCATCGACTATGAAAGCATTGGAGAGCATAGCATCACTACTATGCCTATTCGCTTTAAGAGCCAGGGTGATCCAGAGATTACGCGTGCTAAACCAATTGGCTATGACACCCGTGAGGTTATGCTTGATCTTGGATATAGCGATGAGCAAATTAGCGCTGCAGTAGAAAAAGGTGCTGTGCAGTGTTTTGCAGGTGATGCGCCTGCTGATTTAGATGCCGTATCTGTTTCTAAAGCAGATTAAAGCAGCGATAAAGACAGAGCGCTAGGTAGATATGAGGATATCGCGTCATTATCTACCTATGCATCAGGTATAGTACACAAAGAAAGAGGGTTGATGCCTTACTCATCAACCCTCTTATCTTGTTTGGTTTAAAGAATGTATCGCATTACGTCAAATAAACCAGGAGGAATTAAATAAATGCTAAGGTGTTGTTTAAGAACAACTTATAACTTAGGAGCGTATTTCTTAGCAAGCTGACGACCGGAGATGTAATCCATAATCTCAGTAGTGCCGCCACCCATTTCGTTACCACGAAGGTCAGCCCAAATACGACCAACACGGATTTCTTTGGTGTAACCAATAGCAGCATAGATTGCCATAGCAAGGTCAGCTACCTTGGTAAGTTCACGACATGCATAGCCCTTCAAGAGAGCAGATTCAAGACGAGTTGACTCACCGTTGTCAATCATGGAAGTTACACGATAGAGACGCCAACGTACGTTCTCAATAATGTTTTCCATTTCGCAGAGATGCATTTGGATCTGAGTTTGTTTTGCGATAGGCTTATTGAATGCAATACGCTCATTGGCATATGCGCCAGCATCGTTCAATGCTGCTTGGGCAAGACCAAGCGAAGAGGCAACAACGAGTAAGCGCTCGAATTCAAGTTTCTTCATAAGAAGTTTCCAGCCCATGCCTGGTTCACCAAGACGCATGTCTTCAGTAAGAACAACATTGTCAAAGAACTGATCTACAAAAGGAATGATCTGCTGGCCAACTTTGTCGAGCTTAGCATAGGTAAAGCCCTCAGTTTCAGCTGGAACAAGCCATAAAGAATATTGATCGTTATCATAAGAAGGATCTTCGTCCTTAGCAACAACCATGGTGTAAGGAGCAAGGCCGCCTAAAGTAACCCAAGTCTTTTGGCCATTTAAGAGATATGTTCCGTCAGGCTGCTTGCGGGTTACGCAAGTCATTGCATTGTTGTCAGATCCAGCAGCTGGTTCTGAGATAGCAGAACAAGCAATACAAGTGCTCTCTACATTTTCGATAGCATTCATAATCATTTCTTGCTGATCTTTGCTACCAAAATCAATAACGTCAGTAATAGTGTTAAAGTCAGTTACAAAGGGAAGGATAGCTCCAGTGAATTCATGGAGTTTTTCAACGAGCAGGATTTGAGTGAGCTTATCTACAGGAACTCCACCAACTTCTTCGGGAAGACCTAAATACATAAAGCCAGCTTCGCGATATGCCATAGCTGCTTCTACGCTAATATGATGATCTTCTTCGTAAGCTTTGCGAACAGCTTCTTCAGTGAAATAGCGTGTAGCATATTCACGGGCGCTCTCAATCAAAAGCTCCTGTTCATCGGTTAACTTAAAATCCATAGTCCTAAACCCTCTTTCCTCTTTAGTTGTGAACGATTTGGCTTATTACTCTCTTTTATTTCCAAATCTGTGGCGTTCACATGATTTAAAACCTGTTATTCATTCTACGGAGTTGAACGAATATTTAGCTATAGAATCCCTCGCTTCTCAACAAAATGTTAAAAATGTTTTATCTTTGATCAGTACGAATGATGCAAATGAAATCAACATATAATCAAAATGAATAGAATTAAATCGTAATGAATATATAGACCTTCATTGAGTTATCCATACGAGTCTTTTATGATGAAAACACATTCAAAAGAGAGGGGATCATAATGGCTAAGCTTCCACTTAAAGTAGGAGATAATTGTTCTTATACCCGAACAATAAGCGAATCGGATGTTTATCTTTTTGGTGGCGTTACTGGGGATATGTCACCTATGCATTTCAACCAAACATTTTGTGAGGAAAAAAGCGCTTATGGTACTCGTGTAGCACACGGACCATTGGTGTTTTGTCTTGCTTCAACAGCATCAACTAATATCCAACAGAAATATAATTCACCAATCGCGGCCGCCTCATACGGATATGATCACGTGCGTTTTACTGCACCGGTATTTTTTGGCGACACGATAACGGCTTATTATGAAATCGTTGAAGTTGACGAGGAAGCAAACAAAAGTTTTGCGGATATCACAATTACTAACCAAGATGGCAAGGTAGTGTGTGTCTGTAAGCATATCCTCAAATATTTCCCACCTGAAGAATAAGTGTTCCGTTAACGACCCGTCCAATGCGGCTTGCGTTTCTCAGCAAATGCGGTTGATCCTTCGTGTGCGTCTTCACTGTTGTAAGTGATTTGTTCGTACTGTTCAAGGATTTCCCAGCCTTTGCTTGGCCAAACGGGTGATTCGCCCATGGTTTCATAAACAGTGCGCTTGCTGTATTGGATGGCGAGTGGTGCGCCTAAAGCAATTTTTTCTGCCAATTCAACCGCGCGGTCAACTACCTGTTCATTAGGAACAATATCATTAATAATGCCCCATGATTGTGCGGTTTGTGCATCAACTGGCTCAGCTACCAGAAGTAATTGATTAGCAAATTTTGTTGGGATCATTTGGCCGGCACGCAATAAGGAACCACCGCCAGCGGCAGTAAGACCAACACGTGGCTCAGGGAAACCGAAGATTGCATCAGTGCTTGCAACAGCAAGATCACTGGCAAACACAATTTCTAATCCACCGCCAAGCGCTTTTCCGTTTACAGCTGCAATTATGGGTTTATCAATGTAGCGTTTAGTGATACCTGCGAAACCAAGATCGTTGCCTTTTTCATCCGTTGGTCGTTTGTTGGTTCCTGCAGAGATTTCTTTGAGGTCGCTGCCCGCACAAAAGCAATTGCCTGTATTAGTTATTACGCATGCACGCAAGGTAGGATCTGCT
>CAJMOJ010000092.1 GCA_905215035.1 uncultured bacterium | reverse complement strand
AAATATGAGGTGATCTGGATTGACGAAAACAATAGACAACTCTTACCTTTCGGACTTGAACCAACTCCAGAAGGCATCCAAGCATGGATTAAACATCGTAATATTCCTAAAAACCGCGCTTTCGCAAATAACTTTCTTGCTAAAAATGGATTGAGTTCAAACAGACCCTTAAGTATTCTTACCCTAAGCAAAGGGCTCTCACTTGATGACTGCTATTGGATTGTTGAAGAAAACGACCCCTCAACCTTTGATGAGGCCAACCTTTACGATAATAGAATAAGTAGACTCCTCGCCCAAGTTGCCTTTACTGGGTATGGAAGTTCTATTCGTTCAAGCTTTGTCTCATCTCCCGAATTCACCACCAACGGCATGCTTCCTAAATGCTGGAGACGCATAAATGGCAAGATATTCCTCTATAAAGGAGGTACGGTCGGCTTTGCCAACGCTGGCTTTGAGCCCTATTCGGAATATTACGCCGCCGATGTCGCCCAGTCACTCGGAATTAACGCAATAAATTACGATCTTCACCAATGGAAGGGCATCTTGTGTTCATCATGCGAGTTGTTTACCAGTAAAGAATTCTCGTTTGTGCCTGTCGTTAACGTAATAAAACAAGGTGGATGGCCTGCAGTTGTTTCAGAGTATGAAACCATGGGGTCTCAATTCCAAGAAGCTCTTTCAGACATGATGGCTTTTGATGCTCTCATCTGCAACACTGATCGCCACCTGAACAACTTTGGTTTTCTTGCAGATAACAAGACAAATACCATTGTTGCTCCAGCCCCGCTTTTTGATCATGGCAACTCGCTCTTTTATCAAGCATATGGTGACGATTGGACTAATAATGACGCATTATCTCAATATGCGAAAACACAATTCCCAAGCCTCTACGATGATTTCTTTGAAAGTGCACAACAGATCATGACCCAAAGCACACGTGCCAAAATCAGGAAAGCTCTTGATTTCTCATTTACACGAAAGCCTGTCAAATGCTTCCCTAAAAAACGTTTACAACTGATAGAGGATCAAATCAAGCTACGTGCACAACAGCTTTTAAGCTAGGTTTAGACCTGCTGCACCCTGTTGCTCTTTACTTTTACCGCTTTGCCCGACAATTAGCGGAACTTATTTTTCAACATCGATAACCCGCACAATGGCATCTTGAAATTTAAGATTTCGGTCATGAAACATCCAGTTTTGCACGATATAAATCTCCGACACCTTGATCACACCAAATGTTTCAAGTACATCAGGGTCTTTATCTTGTTCAAGTAGACAGTCAATAGCTTCTTGTTCAGTATCAGTAGTCATATACCAATACGAATCGCAAGACTTCTCATCGCCACATGATACGTAATATCTGCCGTTATTCATTTCCTCAATATATCCAATTGCTTCTATTGCTTGCTTGCCTTCTGATCTTAGGTTTGTCGATTGAGTGTCCATTTTTTACCTCTACTTACAGCGTGCGACCCAGCTTAAGCATAATGCTCATCTGCTATGAAAATGGTGGTTACAGGTAATCCATATTCACGCATAACACGCGCCTTAAGTTCTTTGTCGTTACAAAGTTTTTCCGATGTAAAAACCTTAAATTTATGGATCCGGGTGTCGAACATAACTCTTCCTCTAGGAAAATCATCATACTCGTAATCATATATAAATGGACTACAATCAGGCCAAATCTGAAAGTGATCGTATGGCAAATCAAGATAATCACCATATAATTCTACTTCGTCTGCATTTAAAGCATTACATGGTCCATAAAACTTACCATCGATATACCAAAACACAGCAAGCAAATTTTCTCCACGAGTCAAAGCATTGTTAGCCGCTTCTACTTCCGGATCATTTTCTTGGTGCGCATTAGACTGGTTACATTGCGATCCGTTACATTGCGATCCATTTCTCATAACCCACTGCCCCCTTACAAATAAATAAAACTCACCTGCATATATGCACAGGTGAGTTTATCTAATCTGCTAATCTCTTAAGGGGTATTAATGTCCCTATACATCTAATACTGATATCAAAACATCAAGAGCAGATCACAGAAACTATAACCCATCTTCATCGTCGTCCCATTCTGCCGGCAAAATGGCAATTCCATCTGCGTTGGCAATTACAGAGATTGCTTCGTAAGTCGGTGCCTCAGGACGCCCTAATTCCGCCCCATCTGTCATATCAGACATCCCCTCTCTATGTAATTGGTCTCCTTATGCAGTATTAACGGCAAGATCAATAAGATCACTAGCACTCTGATCCGCATTAGCTAAATCAAATACAAAAACTTGATTTAGGGCAGTAATCTCGGCACTGTTTCTACTGTGATGGCTTTGATAGCTGCTTCTGTGGCCACCATCTATCCCCTCGTGTCGTGGATAAACTAATAGCGTTTTTGCAGCATGATAGCGATGCTGATAAACATACATTTGATACATATCTACTTGAGACATGCCATCGTTTGCAGAACCACCAATTCGCTTCCATTTAGTATCTAGAACGATGGGATTATGCCCTTCTCGATACATTACAATATCGGGTCGTATTCTAAAGCGCTTTGGTTCATCGTAGAGCCAAAACCCTTTATCTTGAACTACAGCCCTCCATCCTCTCATGCTAGCCTGCTTTTTAACTAGCTTTGCTACATACGCTTCAAATAAGGTTTCCATAGGGAACAGCAACGATGAAGCAACTTCACTACCCTTAAACGAAGTAAAACTCTCACCGTGCAAAAATACTTGGCATAACTTCAAGATACGCACATATGCACTCATAGTACGATCGAGATGGCACTGGGCAAGATCTTGATCTACATTGGTCGATTCAGCAATATCAACAAAGCATCGCAGTACCATATCAATGTCACGTTTGGTTGTGAATGATCTTGTCATACCTCTTAAAAGTATCAATGTGTTTTTAATAACACGATTCTCTGGCCGATCTAAAACGAACTCGTCATAACGCACATAAAATCGTTCGCGATGAAAACAGTTAAGCTTTACATCCTGAGCAAAATGAACTTTTCCCTTCAAGAAACGCTCATTACTCTCAAGTTCAGTATAAGCACTACGCAAACCTTGTTTCGTAAGATCAGCCACAGCCCGAACGAACATTCTAATAAAAGGTTCTTGTACGTCCATCTTTACCGTAGACAATTGAGCTAATTCAAACTCTTTCATAGGGAGATCCATTACTGCTTGCAACATTCGCAGAAAAATTCGTTGCTCTTCAGCAATACGTTTCTCTTTATCATCGTCCTGGCTTGTAATGAGTTTGGGCAACATTTGTATAGTTGTACCATTTTTAAAAACTACAGTACCGACGTAATTCCTAGCAGTAATAACTTTGCCATAGCCCCTTTTAGCCCCCAAAGACATAAATTCGATAACCTCAGTAGCCTCGCCTCGATTCTCTAGAACAAAAGCCTCTAAAGCCTCAAAGACATCATGAGGTAATGGCTGCATACCACGACGTGGCTCGATACCTCGCTTCTCCAATACCGAACCGTCTACGAAAGACTCGTACTCCCTTATGTTGAATTGCTCAGCCAAATCCTATACCTGTGAATAGATACTTATATAAGCTTGGGGATCATCAAGAGCTTTCCTGTTCATTTGATAGCTACACACATCATCATATGCTGCCGTAACGCCAAATAACTCATCGGATGTATAGCTATCAACCTCAACAAAAAACTTTATTGCATTATCACTTTTTTGATTATCTCCAAACACAAGACAGATTTTCTCGTAGTCGTCATAAAAATATTCCTGCAGCAATGGAATGATGCGCTCTTCAAAAATGGTAGCTAAAGTATTGATATTAGAATCTTCAACTAATTCCATAAAATAAGCGTGTCCAATGGTGTGTTCCCGGTCATACAGAACAGAAATGCGTCGATTCATACATTCAACTAACTTAGAAATATTAATGCCATCAAACTCAGGAATACGCTGGAGAGCATCATAATCTGGCATCATTTCAATGAATCGGAAGCGTCGCCGAAGCGCAGTGTCCATCAATGCAATAGAGCGGTCTGCCGTATTCATAGTGCCGATGATAGTGACATTAGCAGGAACACCAAATGGCTTCTTGGTGTAGGGCAAAATCGCTGTTTGTTGATCAGATTGTCCTATGCGCTTAGATGGCTCTATTAAAGTAATAAGCTCACCAAATACCTTGGAAATATTTCCTCGATTAATCTCATCAATAACAAAGATATAAGGCTCATCATTAACATCAGGCTCAAAAGCGCGATTACAAAATGCTTTAAATACACCATCTTCTAGCGCATAGCCGATATCATTTTCAACTTCGAGATCATTACTTTCAGAAATGACAGGTCGAATACCTTCGATGAATTCTTCATAGCTATAAGATTGATGAAATGTCGTAAAAGCTATATGCCCATTTTCATGATCGGCTAACTCAGCGTCATACCACGTTTTTGCCTCAACGCGCTGCTCATCAGTTAGACTCCTCACATTTTCAAGTGTAGGATCAACGCCTCGAGAAATAAGCCATGCCATAGCCGCAACGTTGTATGTTTTCCCTGTACCAGGAGGACCGTAAAGGATGATATTGCTACCAGGTTTTACTTCCTGCTCTACACCTTCTTCCTCCTCCTCATCATCCATATATTGAGAATCATCATTCCCGTTGCTTAAGCGTGTATCAATATAATAGAGAATATCTTGGACAAGAAGATGGTGCTTAG
>CAJMOJ010000091.1 GCA_905215035.1 uncultured bacterium | reverse complement strand
TATAAGACATAAACAAGAAAATATTTATCTATGACTACGTTTGCATTTTTCGGCGATGAAGTAATTACAAAAGCATTTATTACTGTTTTCACTGAAGCAAGATACAGTCAAGCGCCATCTTCATCTGCGGAAGTAATTCTTACTTATCAGGCTTCTTTATCTGGCTTAGAAGAACTCTATTTTGGTGACGATGGAATCGTGATGAATGCGTGTGATGGCGCAGTATTTGTTGATCTATCACCCACAGTACCATCTTTTGCTGATGAACTCTATCAGCTTGCAACGGTCAATAACGCTACTTTGGTGGCAGCGCCTCTTATTGTGAAAAATCCCGTAATGCAGCAAGCTTTTACTCCTAGTAATGTGATGATTGTTGCTGGTGCTGAGCATGCCGCCTATGAACAAGTGCGCGATTTATTACAAGTGCTTGCAAAGCGTGTTTTGTTTTTTGGTAGTGTTTCTGAGGCGCAAACGTACAAGATGGCTCATACCGTTGCTCATGCATCTGGCATGGTGAGTTTAGCTGAATCGTTCGCCGCGCTACGTGGGGTCGGTGTAGATGAGTCTCTTACATCAAGCGTTACCTGTGATCCTGAGGATCTTGTCGATATTCTTACGACCAGTACAGGTTTGTCTTCAGGACAAGATAGTTTTGTACAAGCCATGATCGAATTTGAATTTGAGGGCACCTATACGGTTGGAATTGTTATGGCCGAACTCGCAGCCGCGCTTGCGTGGCTTGAAGAGACTGATATGTTATTGCCTCAGGCTGATGCATCATTTCATCTTTATGAATTGCTGGCATTGGTAGGAGGCGCATCATATAACCCTGCGGCTTTGTCGCTTTTATTTGCTCCTGAGGAAGAAACCAAGGCCTACAATCTTAATTGGTCTGCAGTGGAAGAGCGGTATGATCACGAGTCTTCCAATGAGTATGATGAATATGTCCTTGATGATTATGAGGCAGAATATGATGACGATAGGTGTGTCTGTGGGCATGATCATCATCACCATGATCATTGCGGTCATGATCATAATCATGGAGACTGCGACCACGATCATGATATGTGCGATTGCGACCACGATCATGGTGATTCTTCGCGTGATTACGGGTTTAGCGCCAATTAGGGAAACGGGTTGCGTTTTGTGAGTTGCGCAATGCAAGAGACTGCATCAAAGACTAGCAAGAAAATAATCCAAGACTCTTTACGCTGCACGCTTTGCCCTCGTGCCTGTATGGTTGATCGCATTAAGCGGGTAGGTATATGCGGTGCCTCTCGTGTGATACGTATAGGTCGAGCTGCTCTTCATTGGTGGGAAGAACCGCCGTTGGTGGGGAGTCAAGGGTCAGGCGCTATCTTTTTTTCGTATTGCCCTTTGAGATGTGTCTATTGTCAAAATAAAGAACTAGCAGCAGGATCTGGTATAGAGGTGACTCCTGAAGAGTTTCGCGCTCTTGTATTACGTCTTCAAAATGAAGAGCACGCTGCAAATATTAATCTAGTGACACCAACTCATTACACTGATCGTATAGCTCCTGTTTTGCGCTCATTAAAAGAGTCAGGAGAGCTTGTGATTCCTGTGGTTTACAATACTTCAGGATACGAGAGCGAGGAAAGCCTTGCGTATATGGAGGGAATTGTAGATATTTACCTCACTGATTACAAGTATGCTAGACCTGATGTGGCGCAAACACTTTCAGCAGCACCCGACTATCCTTGTATAGCACGTAGTGCATTGGATAGGATGCATGAACAGGTTGGCGATCCCGCTTTTGATAATCATGGATTAATGACAAAAGGGGTCATTGTCCGCCATCTGGTGCTTCCAGGATACCTAGATAATTCCTATGCTGTCCTTGATGAGCTTAAATCGTATGCCGATGGGCGTGTGCTGTTTTCAATCATGAACCAGTTCACGTCCCTCTTATCACGTGAAGAGCTTGCACGGTATGGATTAGATTCCAAAGTGGACGATCATGAATATGATGCGCTACTTGATTATGCTGACGAACTTGGATTTGGTGACTATTTTTGGCAAGAAGGAGGAGCGTGTGAGGAGAGTTTTATACCGCTCTTTGATGGTACTGGCGTGAAACCGACCGCGAAAACCAAAGATTAATCTTGTAAACTTAAATCCCTGTTGTATAATAAGTAAGCCTTGCCGGCGTGGCGCAACGGTAGCGCAACTGATTTGTAATCAGTGGGTTGAGGGTTCGATTCCTTTCGCCGGCACCACTAAAACACCAGGTCAGAGGTCATAAATGACTTCTGACCTTTTCTTTTATGAAAATCTTCGTTGAGCGCATATTGAACTAACTAGATCCACAAGATGGACCCACAAAGTAGATCCACAAGGTTTTACGTATGTGTATCGGATTCGTATTGAATGAATACGCAGTCCTTTGAAGCGTTATCCTACAATAGGGTCTTATGGTAAACATATTAGTAGTAAAAAATATAACTACGAGGTTTAGTGTGGCAAGGCTCTATGGTAAGCCTTGTTTTTATAAAGGAGACTAGTATGGATTTAGCTCAAGAATGGCGTGTGTTGAGTACTGAAAGACGTGCGCCTGATTTGCCTCAGCATTGGGATGAACGTGCTGAAGCAATAGGCGCAAAGGATGCTCCTTCAGATTATGTAGAACAATGTATTGAAAAGATGGATCTTCAGTTGGGAGATTCAATCTTTGATATGGGATGCGGTTCAGGAAGTATTGCTATTCCGCTTGCAGAGCATTTTCATAAAGTGCTTGCTGCTGATTTTTCTGAAGGAATGTTGTCTGCATTGCAGAAACGCATTCCCCAAAACTGCGAGAAACGAATTGAGCTAAAGAAGCTTGCCTGGTCTGATGATTGGCTTCGTGCGGGTATTAAGCCAGAAAGCTATGATATTGCGCTTGCATCACGTTCTCTGATTACATCTGATCTAGAAGAGGCGCTCAAGAAACTTAATGAAGTGGCGCGTCGTCGTGTTTGTTTGACCGTCACGACTGGCATGTCGCCGCGTCTCGATGGACGCATGCTTGCTGATATTGGTATTACCCCTCAGAAACGAAATGATGCAATTTATGCATTTGGCATTGCTGCTGATTTAGGGTATTTCCCACAGGTCTCTTATATTACTTCCTACAAAACTGAAGTTTTTGAATCCAAAGATTCCGCCCTCAAAAAGTATCAAGACATGCTCAAAATTGCTCACGCAACGCTTACGCAAGAAGAGCATAAGCGTGCTGAGCAGGCTATCGACACATGGGTTACCCAACACCTCAAAAAAGTTGAGGGTGGTTGGGAATTTGATGAGCCTCGAAAAATCATTTGGGCTTTTATTTTTTGGGATAAGCCAGGAGTGGAACCTGTAGAGTCAAACCATAGCAGCCATTCTCACCATCATCACAATCACGCTGGTCATGGACATCACCATCACCACCACTAATCTATAGACTCGCATCAAACCGTAACACTAAGCATCAAAGGGATGATTATCTATGCAAGATAAAGAAATGGTGAGTGTGGAAGAGGCATGCGCGCTCATTCTACAGACCGTAACACGTATGGGGACAGAAGAAGTTTCGCTCCTTGAATCAGTGGGTCGTGTTTGTGCTCATGATGTTGCAACTGATTGTGATATTTCTCCTTTTGCTCATGCGGCAATGGATGGTTTTGCGCTTAAGAGCTCTTCGATTGAAACAGCGAGTGCGGATAACCCCATCGCTTTAAAAGTAGTTGCAGAAATACCTGCTGGCACTACGTATGAAGGAGATCTTGCACCTGATGAATGTGTGCGCATCATGACTGGTGCACCGTTGCCTGATTGTGCTGACACGGTTGTCAAATACGAGATTGTTTCATATGGTTCAGGCGATGGGATGGCTGGTTCCGAGGTCATGTTTAGTGAGCCATCAGTAGTGAGGGCAAATATTAGAGAGGCTGGGGAAGATCTCAAGGCGGGTATGGTTGCCTTACATCAAGGAGAGGTAATTCATCCAGCAGGTGTTGGTTTTTTGGCAAGTTGTGGAGCAATTACTGTTGAGGTATACAAACGTCCCATAGTCGGTGTTATTGCATTGGGGTCTGAATTGGTAGCACCTACGGTAATTCCTGATGCGGGACATATTCGCGATGGGAATTCATATGCCATCGGTGCTTGTGTCCAGGCAGCAGGTGGAATTGCCAAGCTATATCCCATTTGCCCTGATGATAAAGAAGCTATTACAGCCGTTGTTAAAGATGCGGCTAAAGCGTGTGATGTGGTGATCACGACGGGGGGCGCATCGAATGGTGATTATGACTATATCAAAGACGTGGTACATGAAAATGGCACGGTGTTGATGACACTTGTTAACATGCGCCCAGGTAAAGCGCAAACGTTTGGTCTTGTTGATGGAGTTCCTGTTTTTGGCTTACCAGGAAATCCTGCGGCGGCCTATTGCGGGTTTGAAATACTGATTCGTCCTGCGCTTAGAATGATGCAGGGTTTTAGCGCTTTGAAGCGTCCTTGTGTTTGGGCACGTCTGGTACGAGATCAGAAGAAAAAAGATCCGCGTCGAATTTATCTGCGGGCTTCTCTTGAGCGTGACGATGAGGGAGCGCTCGTCGTTATTCCTGCCAAGAATCAGAGTTCCGGTTTGTTTGGAACACTGCAACAGGGAACTTGTCTTGCTATTTTGCCTGAAGGTGTTCCTGAAGCTAAAAAGGTTGATGCAGGCACGCTTGTTGAATGTGTGCTTCTTAATGTTGAAGAAGGGGTCGTGTTTTAAGTGGAGGCTTCCAAAAATACTACACTCACTTTTGCCATTATTACCTGTTCTGACACGCGTGATGTAGCTCAGGATAGCGCTGGGTCAGCGTTGGTCTCTTTGATTAAGGATCGCGGCTGGGATGTTGTGAGCCATCGCGTTGTTATTGACGATCGAACCGTGATTGCGGATGCTCTTGTTGATGCGGTAGACAATCTGGGTGCTCAGATCGTGCTTACATGCGGTGGAACAGGGCTATCTCTTCGTGATGTGACACCCGAAGCAACACAAGATGTGTGTGAAAGGAATGTGCCGGGTCTCGCAGAGGGCATGCGCGCATACAGCATGCAGTTTACATCGCGGGCTATGTTGTCTCGGGGGGTTTGTATGCAG
>CAJMOJ010000090.1 GCA_905215035.1 uncultured bacterium | reverse complement strand
TCGAAGCTGGACGTCAGCCGTGAGAAACGATAAGACAACGCGCGCCGCCGTGGCTCTAAGTCATGGCGACGCGCAAGTCCCCTTTTCTTATCTGTGTCTCATTTAGTTTTTGATTTGCGTCCGCAATACGAACAAATTTTCGCTTTTATACCCAATCGCAAGAAGCATAAGTATTTTAAAGCGCTCAATCGTTTGGACAATTTTAGCGAGGTTTGCAAGGGGAGATTGGCTGCTTTGATTACAAATTAGCGATGTGAGTAATTCGTAGCACAGTAAAGAGTTTTTATGCAATGTATCTACCGCTGAGGAATCCTTCGGCTTCCTTAAACTTGCATAGGTAACTCCCGACCCCACCCTGCCAATCTTTCCTTACAAGCTTCGCAATCTTAGAGCACCTTGAAAAATTAATAATCCAATTTCGATGACATGCAATACTGTTTTCTCTTTGCACAACACCTACAAAGAGGAACAACAATTGCTTGTTCATACATCTAGGCAAATGAGATAGTGCTCGCTATTTTTAGCGCCACACTGGGTGTTAGCACTATCTGATTTGAACGACTCACAAGGGAGAGAATTGTCAAAACGTAAAAGCCTTTCATTTTTAGAAGACTTCTCTACGTAATAAGAGAGAGGGGTTGATAGATGGCTATAATGAAACGTGCATACGGTGGCGTACAACCATGTATTCGTTGTGGTGTTTTCCGTATCCGTATCCCATTTATCCACTTTAAGATTTCTCCACCTGAGGTCGTAACAGGCATCATGAATGCTTGTTCTTCTTATGGTGCACTCGCAGTACTTATTACTACTTTAGGTCTTGATCCTGAAGTAGCGTGGGCGCTGGTTATTTTTGAAACTGCAATGTATACCCTAAACTGGGTTTTAGGCGAGCCTTCCATTTGCGGCTGGATTACTCCTGCCATGGCAATTATGGTCGCCTTCTTGGAAACCCTCGAACCAGGCGTAGCTCGATTGCAAGCAATGACTGCAATCGAGTTGGAATTGGGTATTTTGTTCCTTGTCCTAGGATTTACAGGAACGGCTAAAAAGCTAAATACCCTTATTCCGCCAGCAATGAAAGCTGGTATCGTTTTGGGTGCTGGTGTTAATGCAATTACGGTTCGTCTTGCACAAGGTGGCCCTATTGACACCGTAACCTGGGGTTGTATTGCGGGTATCTTCTGCGTTTACATGCTCATGTATTCGCAACGCATCCGCAAGCATATGGACAAGAGCCGTGTTCTCCAAGTTTTAGGTAACTACAGCTTCTTGTGGACCATGATTGTATTGATGGTTGTCGGCGGCGTTGCTGGTGAATTCCACTTCAACTTCTCTGGCGAAATCTTTAAAGTACCCGATTTTGGAGCTTTGTTTGCAACCTGTTCACCATTCTTTATTGGATGGGCTGAGCCAAGCATGTGGCTTATGGCTATTCCTTATGCGTTAGCTGCATGGATCATTGCATACGGCGACTTCATTACCGTTCAACAGCTTGGTCTTCAGGCTGTTCGCGACGACGAGTACATCGAGTTTGATCCTAACCGTACCAATGTTGTTTGCGGTATTCGTAACGTAATTCTTGCTTTGTTTGCACCTTATCCTGCACTTGCTGGTCCTTTGTCTGCACCTTACACTATTGCAACTTACCAGCGCTATAAGCAGGCTGGTCGTCAGGGCATGGATTCTATTTACGATGGTGCTGGCACCAACTTGATCTTCACCGTTATCGGTTTGTTCATTTATCCAATCTATGAGGCATCTCTTGCTGCATCAGCTGCTATTTTGGTTGTTGTATTGATGCTCCAAGGCTGGGTATGCGCAATCATCGCGATGGGCATCGTCCGCGATGATCTCGATAAAGGTATTTCTGGCGTTATGGCCGGTGCCGTTATCGCCCGTGGCGCTGCTGTCGGTATTGGCGTTGGTCTTGCATTCTATCTGTTCCTCTGCGACAACGATAAGATTCGCGAAGACTACGCATACAACAAAGAGAAGCAGCGTATTGAAGACGAAGAGACCGAGCGTCAGCTCCAGGCTCTCCATGAGCGCATGGAAGCATTTAAGCGCGGCGAGCTTGTAGAAGAGTAAATTCTGGGGAGAATTTACATTTCTTTTTTGAGATAGTCTGCAATTGAATGTCTCAAGAACAATCAATAGAGATAAGAAGAGTCGTGAACCTAGGCCTTAGCTTTATTGATACACAAGAAGACCCCGCGGGTATTACCTATACGCCTGCGGGGTCTTTTATTTTGATACGCAATAGATAAGGGTGAAACAAATAAGACAAAGACAATAAACGTATTTGCACTAATTCAGTTCATACTCTTTTATATGACGCTCAATTCCTTTTACACATGCAGTAAGTACTTCATTAACGGGAGTAGATACTCCATATTTTTTTCCATACGTAACAACAGCGCCATTAATAACCGAAACCTCAGTCGGTCGTTTCTTTTCAAGGCTTTGCAAAATTGATGGCTTGAAATCGTAGGGCAAATTCTCACGTGCAAGTTCCAGCACCTCATGGGGAGTACGACCAGAGGTAACTACGCCAGCAGCAGCCGAAACATCAATCGCTTCTTGAACCGCCTTTTCTGCTGTTTCAACCAATTCGGGCATCTGATACATATCACCATAAGGAAGCCCCGTAATACCACAAACAGCTCCCGTTGCAACATTAATAAAGAGCTTGTCCCAAATTACCCCCATGATATTATCGGAAACTACTGTCTGCATACCCGCCGCATTAAAGGTTTCTCCGATCTCTAAAATACGTTTGGTAATACTGCCATCAAGCTCACCAATAAGCGTTTGCTTTCCTGGAATCGTAGCTTGTGTTTTTCCAGGCCCAAGCATCATGCCACCGATATACGTTTTCCCACCAATAACATGCTCATGCCCGACAATATCACAAAGTAAATCTTCAGAACCTAAGCCATTTTGCAAAGAAAGTACTACTGTTTCGAGACCTATAAGCTCCAAACTCTCTCGTATAAGCGTTTCAGTATCAAACGCTTTACAAAGAACAATAACGAGATCACATGGGCCGATCCCATCAGCATTTTCATGAGCACTTACACAGACCATCTTTTCTGACCCATCAGGAAATACGAGCGTAAGACTTGATGCGTTGATTGCATCCATATTCTTTTTTCGACCAATCATGTGCACCTCATGACCATCAAGCGCAAGAGCTCCACCAATTGTTGTTCCTAATGACCCAGCTCCCAGAATACAAACTTTCATAAAACCCCTCTTATCCCCTATAGCAGTTTCATTGTTTGCGTTTAGCTACTCTTTTAAGCATCTAGTTACAATACAGTACTAAGTAGCATACAGGACTCACCACAAAAAACTGAATGTGATTATAAAATTATGCATTTGTTTTGGTTGCAATACTACAGTCCAAGAAAATAGAAATGCCCCGCGAGACCTATAGTCCCACGGGGCATTTCAGTAAGGTAAAAGAATCAAATCTTTTGGGCTAACGACTCAACTGATTCTTACCTAGAAAGGATAATTACCTAAAAGAATTAATCCTCAACAGTTTCGCCACGCTTGAAAGCTTCCATGCGCTCATGAAGAGCTTGGAGCTGACGATCAGTCTCTTCGTCTTCAATGCGCTGCTTCTCTTTGTTGTATGCGTAGTCTTCACGAATCTTTTCGTTGTCAGACAGCAACAAGTAGAGAACGATGGAGGCGCCAAGGCCTTGAGCAGCACCACGGGCAATGATGAAACCTGCCATCATGCCTGTCATGCCCTTGTCAAGATCGTCACGTACCAAGTCGAATGCGATCAATGCGCATACATAGCCTTGGATGAGCAATACAACAACGAGCAATGCTGCAGAAGCTGCCAAAGAAGCCTCATACAAAGGATAAACAAACAAGCCAATAACGGTGAAGATCAAGTTAGTACCAGAACCGTCGTAGATAGAATCCATGCCCTGACGACCGGACTGCTTGTAGCGCTGATAAGTAGCAACGCAATAAGGTGCTGACAGAGGGCCAGCAAGTGCAGGATATGGTGCGAACAAGGAAAGGATTACGTTACGGATACCGCAGATAACATTGGTACGGTTAGGATCAAACTCGATGTACTCATCGTCACGAGTAGCCTGGAGACCAAGCTGCTGAACAGTAACGAAGTCACCGTATGCGATAACCCAAGCAGTCAGTGCATAAGGAATAGCAATGAGCCACATGCTTGGCTCAGCCCATCCAATAAAGAATGGAGATACTGTTACGAATAATGCACCGAAGTCAGGTACGCGGAAGATTTCTCCAGAGAAGTTGAAGTTGAACTCTCCAACAAGACCACCAACGATGAACAAAGCGAAAACAGCCCATAAGAAGCTGTAGTTACCCAAGATTTGGATAACACGGCTTGTCTCCATGTGCTTACGTACACGCTGAGAGAACATCAAGGTGAATACAACAAAAAGACCAGCTAAGCATCCCCAGGTTACGGTGTCGATTGCGCCGCCTTGTGCAAGACGAACAACAACTGCGTTAACACCAGCACCCATAACGATACCAGCTTTAAGTCCTGGAGGTACCAACGTGTTGAGCTTCTTGGAAAGACCCGTAAAGCCCAAGAAGAGGAACAAGCAACCAAGTTCGAGTTCGATTGCAGTCAATGCTTGCAAACGAGCAACACCTGGTTCGAGTGTCTCTAAGAACACGATGATAATAGCCATGGCAGGAGTAATCCAACCGCAAATGGAAGGCTCGCCGAGCAACCAGTTCAAGGTATACATACAAGTTTCGAATACAACCAATGCCCAAGCAACGGATGGATCCAAACCAAGAGTACTAATAAGAACGGCAAGCGCTCCATAAGAAGTACAGGCGTTCATGAGGCCTGTTACGATTTCTGGTGGAGAAATCTTAAAGTGGATAAATGGGATACGGATACGGAGCAGACCTAAACGAATGCAAGGCTGTACGCCGCCGTATGCACGTTTCATAAGAGCCATCTATCAACCCCTCTCTCTTCCCATGCAGATTTAATAATCTACACGTATGTTTTGACAATCTCCTCATACGAGTCGTGTAGCGATTCATATAACACTCACCTACCACAGTGAGCTTTATTGCACGTCATATGGATCGCAGCCCTATATGAAAAAGCAGAAACAATAAAGCGATCTAATATGGCAAACTCCCCAGTAAGCCAAAGACCTTTTGTGCCTTATGATCTGCTGATTCAACAAAACATAATGCGAATTGGTTATTCACATTTTCAAGGTGCGAAAAAGATGTGCCGCCCATTGCTTACCGCGTTAAGCGGCGCATCTTTTGGTAAATAAAGACTAGTTAGTAAG
>CAJMOJ010000089.1 GCA_905215035.1 uncultured bacterium | reverse complement strand
GATTCGCTATACCATTGACACTTATGGCAATGATTCACTCTATATAAATTATGCAACGGGTATATATTCTGCAACGGGGCGCAGTGTTGAGCGCCTTTTAAATTGTGTTGGTGGTTACTTGCCTATGTATGGTGACTACTCAACAGGTATGCATCAATACGTTATGCCTTTTATGTATGGTGTCGGAGTATCTCCCTATGAAAATGTATCAGCGTCTTCTATGGATCAAATGGGTAATGCTGATCTTGTTATCCAATTTGGTAATAGCCCCGCAGAAAGCCGTATGGGTGGCGCTAATGTAGTATGGGATTACGCACGCGCTCGTGAAAAAGGCCCTGAGATTATCCATATAGATTATCGATACAACGAGACGGTAGCTGGCTATCCAAAAGAGTGGCTTCCTATTCGCACGGGTACGGATGCTGCTCTTGTTGCGGGTATTGCCCATGAATTAATAAAGAACGATTGGGTTGATCTTGATTTCTTGCATACCTATTGCCAAGGATATGATGAAGCGACTATGCCTGTATCCGCAAAAGGCCAGCACAAGTCGTATTACGACTATATTATGGGCACTGGGTATGACATGGTTGAGAAAACCCCAGAGTGGGCAAGCAAGATAACTACCATTCCTGCTGAAAAAATTCGTGCCTTAACGGCACGAATTCATAATGCAGATACGGTATTTGTTTCCCAAGGGTGGGGCTTGCAGCGTCACTCCAATGGGGAGAGTGCAACGCGCGCTGTTTGCATGCTGGCGCTATTGACGGGCAATCTTGGTCGTCCTGGCACCAATTCTGGCATGCGTGAAGCTGAGCCGCTGGGAGCTTTAGTTGGCAGTCTGCCTTCTAGCGATGATGATCCAAGCGGCGTACCTATGAATAGAGTAAATGCAAAGATTTCATGTTACTCATGGCTTAAAGCTATTGATGAAGGCTCAAATTTCCAAAAGGAGCTTGATGCAGCAGACGAGATCGCGCTTTTTATGAGCACCCAAGATCCAAAGGCAGAAGAAGCGATAGCCAAGATTGAGGCTCCCAAACATGGCATTAAGCTTCTTTGGAACTATGCAGGTAATTGTATTTCCAACCAGCATAGTGACATTAATAAGGTTCATGAAATCCTCTCTGATGAGAGTAAGTGTGAATTCATTATTGGGTGTGATGTCGTATTGACTGATTCAGCTAAATACTGTGACATCTTGCTTCCTGATGCTATGCGTTCAGAACAGCTCAGTATGTCTACTAATGGTTATTCTGAATATTACTATGGTGTTACCGTTGGAGGGCCTGCGCAAGAACCTCCGTTTGAGTGTCGCCCTATTTATGACGTGCATGCTGACATTGCTGAAAAGTTGGGTGTACGTGATATGTTTACCGCGGGCAAAACGCAGGATGAATGGATTCGAGATCTCTATGAAGCAGGTGCTGTAGCAGATCCTGCTCTACCTTCCTGGGAAGATATTCGAGAGCAGGGTGTGTATAAGAAAGAGATTCCCACCGCTATCGCGTTTGAGGCAAATATCAAGGATCCTGTAGGTCATCCTTGGAATACCCCATCGGGGAAAATTGAGATCTACTCTGAAGTGCTTGATAAGCTATCGCAAACGCGGGAGCTTTCAGAAGGGCAGGTAATTTCTCCTATTCCCATTTTTGATCCGGGTGTTGAGGGGTATGGAGCGGTTACGGATGAATATCCACTCTACATGTCAGGCTGGCACGACAAAGCACGCACTCATTCATCATTTGGATCATTGGATGTTTTGAAAGATTATAACCGCCACCGCCTTTGGATTAATCCGCTTGATGCAAAGCCGCGTGGTATCAATGATGGTGATATGGTGCGCGTAAAAAGCCCCGCTGGTGAAGTTGAGATTGAGGCTCATGTTACTAGTCGTATTGTGCCTACGGTGGTGGCTATGCCACAAGGTTCTTGGCATGACGCTGATATGACAAGCGCTCAGAAATTGGATAAGGGTGCATGCATCAATACCTTAACTACCTACATGCCTTCACCTTTGGCGCATGGCAACGGTCCTTCTAATTCGATCATTGCTCAGGTAACTAAGGTTTAAGGAGGCATCATGGTTCAGTATGGTTTTTATTACGATAATACCCGTTGCACCGGTTGCAAAACCTGTGTTATGGCGTGCAAAGATTATAAGAATTCTGCTCTCCATGTGGCCTATCGCAAGGTATACGACATTGAAGGGGGAACGTGGAAAGATCTAGGCGATGGATCATACATAACGGACTGCTTCTTGTATCACTTGTCTCTCTCTTGCAACCATTGTGATAATCCTGCGTGTGTGAAAGCCTGTCCAACTAATGCCATGTACAAAGATTCTGAAACAGGGCTCGTTCTTATTGATAGTAATGCGTGCGTTGGATGTGGTCATTGTGTTATGGCGTGTCCTTACCATGCACCTACCGTTGATGATGATTTGGGCTATTCAGTCAAATGCGATGGATGCAAAGATCGGGTTGTGCAAGGCAAGCAACCAATTTGTGTTGGATCATGCCCCTTGCGCGCTCTTGATTTTGGTCACATTGATGAACTTGAAAAAACGTATGTGGGTAGAACTAATCAGATTTATCCTATGCCTGATTCATCACTTACCTACCCAAATATTGTTATTAAACCCTCTCCTGCGGCAGTATCTCCGGCAGCAGAGACAGGCCGTATTGCTAATCCTAAAGAAGTGGAATAGAGCAGGGAACTTGTAGGATACGAGGCTTCTCCGCTTTAATCGAACAGGCAATTACGCAAACAATTTTGATTAAAGCAGATGTTTTGTTTTCTTACGGTTTTGTTATGCCTTGCCTGATCAGAGAAAAGCTCCTTGAAGTGAGTGGTAGGGTAGTTCTAGCACATAACATGAAGGAGGGAGGTATCCCATGGCTGGTTTAACTGAAGATGTTCGTGAGGGCATTGTATTGGTAGGCGCGACATTGGGTCCCTTATTTTTGAACGATCCTAAACTCGACGCTGAGCGTGTTGCTCCTATATATACCGCATTCAAAAATCTTGATGTTGAAGCGGCAGCTCACGATTGGCCTTTTGTTACCGACGATACGGCATTTACCTATCTTTCTTGGATGAATGAGGGTCTTGATAAAGGGATTGATGATGAGGAACTCATGTGGGAATTTCGTCGTCTTTTCGTAGGACCTGATACTAAAGCTGCGCCACCGTGGGGTTCGGTTTATATGGACAAAGATAAGGTGTGCTTTGGTAATACTTGTATGGAATTTCGCGATTGGCTGAAGCGTGTCGGTGTCTCTATTGAGAAAAAGAACTCTGATGAGCCTGAGGATCATTTTGGGACTATGCTTGAGTTGATGGCATGGTTGTCTGCTAATCGTCCCGAATTGCTCGAAGAGTATCTGCAGGAATATTTACTTACTTGGTCATCGCACTTCTTAGAGCAAGCCGAACGAGCAAGTGAGCACCCTTTCTTCCGTGGTCTTGCTGGGCTTACCCGTGTAAGTCTTGAAGGCATTCAAGAAACGCTTGGGCTTGTAATTGATTACCCAGAGTTTTATAGATAAGAGATAAGGCTTTAGAAATTACCGTGTAACTGACAGCTCTGTAGTCAACTTTATACATATCTATATATCTTTATATATAGGATAGGTTATAGGATAGGTTTATTTTTCGATCCGCCTCTATTTGTGGGGGCGGATTTTTGTATGCATGAGGGGGGACAATAGGAGTTAAGTAGGGGCAAATAATAGAAGGGGTTAGTGAAAGTCGGTATTGTGCTCCTGCGGTTTTGTTTCATTGGGCAATCGATAAGTTTTAATCCAAATACAATTTAAAAAGTGTTGATTTAAATGGCTAGTATTGATTGCAAGTTAGTTGTTGTTTTTTGGTTTGTATGACACTAGAAAACATCAATTTAATGAAAGACCTCTATGAGTGTTTTGGAATAAGCGTAGAGATGTATTGATGCGGTTGCGTTGTGTATATCTGCCTTAACCCCATTTCAAGTAATGGTTGCAGTTTGTCTAGTTGTGAGATGAAAAAAGATAGAGAAAGGTTTTGTTATGAGTAATGAAAGCGTTCTGGAATTATATAACCTTGCAATTAGTGTTTGCTGCGCAGCAGTCCTCTGCTCGGATGGAACGACAGAATTTGAGCGGAGAGCAATTATAGCCATTTCGACCGAAATAATTCCTCGTCTTGAAGCAAACAGACGTAGCATGGAGCGCGAAAGCGTTACCCCAATGCAAGATTTAGCCAATGGGTGTGCTGATCTAACGTTAGCGTGTAATACGGTTATCTCTGCACTCAATGGCTCAAATGAGGAGGAGCGTAATATTGTTTCAAATGCTAAGGAGATCTTAAAATCCCTTGAAGCTATTCTTAATCGAGCTGGTGTTTCTATTAAGATTCCTATCGCGCAATATGGTAAACCTATTCCGACATTAGAAGAGGCTAATCCTACGTATAGCCGCAGTTCGCAAACAGGAAGTGGAGGCGGGGGCTGTTATATCGCAACGGCGGCCTATGGTTCCTATAATTGCCCTCAAGTATGGGTTCTTCGTCGCTTTCGCGATGGTAAGCTTGCCAAAAGCGTTGTGGGTCGACTATTTATTAAGTGTTATTATGGGATCTCGCCTAAGCTTGTGAAGTCGTTGGGAAGATATAATTTGTTTAATAAGATTAATCGATCTTGGCTAGATCGATTTGTTTTAAAATTGCAGCGAGAAGGGTATTCTGACCAGCCGTATATTGATAAATAAGGTGGATTAGTTTATAAGGCCAAGCTTCTGTATATGTGCTGATGTGATTAATACCCAAAATTACTTCTGATTGATTTCAAAAGTAATTTTGGGTATGTGTTTATATCTATGCAGTTTATATCTATGCAAGATTTATTTTGAGGATGAGTGCGATTAAAGTTACTAGTAAAAGGACTTTTTGCTAGTAAAGCTTGCTGCGGCGAGTATTTCAACCAAACGATCTTCGTCAGCTAAAATAAGTCCCTGGTCTATGCCTCTATATAAATGAAAACTTACATAATCTAAAATATTTTGGTCAATCATTTTTGTGTTTAATAAGCCATAGCTTGCTAAGAGGATTCCAAATACATCAAGTGGTACATGGTCAGAACTATCTATTATGTCGCTATAGGTATTAATGGTATTAATGATGGCGCTGGAGAGTATTACAGGATTTGTTGATCCTAAATCTCGACTATATCGATATGCTTTTTCTAGATCGTTCTTAAATGGAGTATTTGAAAATTTTTTATTTATTAGATAAGCGTAATCTTGTATTCCATGGCGTAAGACGGATGAGACTTCGATGATCTTTAGTGGCCCTGATCCTCGTGCTGAATATTCTTGTAGTTTTATTTTTATACGATTTTGTAGTTGTTGGCCTGTGGTGCTTCTCATAATTTAT
>CAJMOJ010000088.1 GCA_905215035.1 uncultured bacterium | reverse complement strand
GACATCCTGCTCCCAAAGCAGGCGCGCTACCAAACTGCGCCACATCCCGACGCGACGTTAAAACATTATAACAAAAATAGCGACGTATTTTTCTCTATTCTATTAGCGGAATATACGCTTTTGACAGGGCGATATAGGTATTTCTAATAATGCTATCCCGATTGACAATTAATACTATTGGATGTTTTCCGAGTAACCGCAAAGAATAGAGATACAGAGCCAAACGTATTCTATTTGATACGCGTCTGAAAGGAAGAGCAATGCAAGTATCGGGTCATACACAAACTATCGCATTAATCGGTTCCCCAGTTGAGCATTCTTTATCACCAGCTATGCATACTCAATCGTTCAATGAGTTGGGCGTAGATTGTGTTTATCTTGCATACGACATTGAACCACAAGACCTAGAGTCTGCTGCTGTAGGTATGAAGAAGATGGGATTTGCAGGGTATAACGTTACTATGCCTCATAAAACATTCATTCCGAAATACCTTGACGAATTATCCGATGCTGCAGAGTTGATGGGTGCTGTAAACACGGTTGCTATCAAGCAAGGAAAAGCCATCGGCCATAATACTGATGGGGCTGGCTTTATGAGAAACCTCAAGGAAAATGGAGTCGATGTTATCGGAAAGAAGATCACGATCGTCGGCGCAGGTGGTGCAGGATCGGCTATATATACTCAAGCGGCACTTGATGGTGTTGATGCGATCGATGTCTACAACATCAAGGATAAGTTCTTTGATGCGACCGCTGACCGGGTAGCAGAAGTTGCCGAAAAGACAGGTTGCAAAATGCGCCTTATCGATCTTGAGGACAAAGAATCACTCAAACAGTCTATCGCTGAATCAGCGTTGTTCGTTAATGCAACACGCGTTGGCATGGGGGATTTAGCTGATCAGAGCGTTATTTTGCCTGATTATCTTGTCGATGGCATTGCAGTAGCTGATACGGTTTACGAGCCACGTAAGACCAAGCTCTTGAAGGATGCCGAAGCAAGGGGACTCAAAGCAATCTCGGGTCTGGGTATGCTGCTTTGGCAAGCTGCGATCGCTGAAGATATTTGGGTGGGTAAGGAAATGCCCACGAAGTTCATTGAAGAGGAATTCTTCAACTAAGGGTTGTTGCCATAGGTGTCTTTAAAGAGGACCTCAGTGGCCTATCTGTTCAAAATCTTCCCTTGCATTGATTTGGCAAGGGTCACAAAGAAAGGGATTTCATCATGGCAATCAGACTAGCAGTTTTTGGACTCAATCAAGGATCGAAGATAGCTCGAGACGCAAAGGCAAGTGAGGAGTTCGATCTGGTGGCAGTTGCAGGTTTTGGCCAGCAAGCTGAAGACGTTTCAGCAGAGCTTGAGGTGCCGCTCTATGCAGATTTCAATGATCTTTTAAAAGAGATTCCGCTTGATGCAGTTGCGATCGCACTTCCAAATGGGCTTCATGTAAGCTCGACGCGTGCATGTTTGGATGCGGGGGTTAAGAACATCCTATTAGAGAAACCTATTGCTAATACGGTCGAAGAAGCGCAAGAAATCATCGCAATGTGCAACGAAGCAGGTGCGATGCTGCTCATTGGCCATCATCGTCGTTCTTCGTCAAAGTATCTTTTTCTGCGCGATTTTATCGAATCGGGCAAGCTTGGTGATCTTGTTGGTGTGCAGGCTTCTTATGCGATCGCGAAACCGTATGCTTACTATGATGTCGAGTGGCATACCAAAAAAGGTGGCGGCCCGTTCCTCATCAACGCGATCCATGATATTGATGACCTAAACTACACTACTGGTATGAAGGCTAACCGGGTCTATGCGGCAGCGCGTAATACGATCCGTGGTAACGAGATCGAAGACTCGGCTTCGATCGTTATTGAGTTCGAAAACGGCATCACGGCTACCTATTTCATTTCCGATGGCACTCCTGGTCCTTGGAACTACGACTTGGCTGCAGAAGAGAATCATTTCTTCAAGTGGTGCCCAGGTGAGAATAGTCTGCGTTTCTTCGGAACAAAAGGTTCGCTTGGATTCCCGAACATGGACTTCTATCATTACGCTGATGACGATCATTATGGTTGGGGAGAAGAGCTGATCGCTGAGCATTACGAGATCGAAAAAAATGATCCCATGACAGCTGAACTCGAGCATTTTGCTGATCTGTGTACGGGGCGCGAGGCTAAACCTCGTTGCACTGGTGAAGACGGCATTGCAACGCTCAAAGTTATCAATGCTATTCTTGAATCAGCAGAGACGCGTAAAGTTGTTGATATCAAATAAGCTATGATTTTATTTGGCAGTTCTTTCTCGGATCAACGTTAAGCAGAAAGCTCAGTGAGTGAATTTTTCTCATCTAACATATTTCAAAAAGCTTGCAGAAGTGAAGCATTTCACAAAAGCTGCTTCAGAGCTTTACGTTTCGCAGCCAACGCTTTCTGCCGCTATTTCTTCGCTCGAAAAGGAACTAAATACCCGTTTGTTCTATCGTGCGAACAATAAGATAGAACTAACACCATGCGGAGAAGAATTCTATGATTACGTTTCTCGGGGATTGCGAATCATCGAGCAAGGAATTCAAGCTGTCGAAGAATATGAAGGGAAGATAAATGGAACCCTGAACCTCGGTACGCTCTACGCGATACAGAGTAAAGATTGGTCGCAGGCGATACAGTCCTTTCAAGACGAATGTGGAGCTGGTCTGACGATCAACATAACTCAGGGTTTCACCCCTTCTTTGTTTGAAGGACTAGCGTCAGGCAAACTGGATGTCATCTTCGCAGGAAAGCCTCAAACTTCGAATAAATACAACTGCACCTATTGCTGGGCGCAAGAGCTGGCAGTCGCAGTGAACAAGAAGCATCCTCTCGCGAAAAAATCGGTCGTATCGCTCGCTGACTTAGCTAAGTTTCACATCATTTCATACCATGAAGAGTCACCGGTGTACGATGAGATGAAAGCATTGCTTCAGCAGGCAGAATACGAATTGGACGTCGAATATGCTTATAACGATGAAATCACTTTGTCTTCTCTGGTAAATTCAGACACCAATGATGTTGCATTGTTGTGCTATTCGTTTTTGGTCAAGGCTTTTGACGATGTTGTTTATCTGCCCCTTCAAGATGCTCCTAGAGAGTTTCACAAAGTCTATCTGATCTCAAATAAAGCCATTACGCAGCCAAGAGTCGTATCGGATTTTGTCACCTACATGAAAAACTACCATTTTCCAACCGCAACAGTACGTCCTTTACAGAAATAATGGGGGAGAAGGCAACGCAGAATAAAGAATGAAGAACAATGGCATCTGCTATCACTGTGGTGAAAAGCATCATATGGTATGCCTCAACCAGCCCTTGAATCGAATACTGTTTTCTTAAGACAAAGCAACATTAAGGCAACCACTTCTATTGCATATCTCTATTTCATGGTAAAAATAGTAGGTAAGCAACTTGCTATTTGTAGAGAATATTGGATATTGTGGAACTGCATTATTGCAATATCTCAATAGAAGTAAAGGATCTGCTATGCCTAATATCTCTGGTTGCACGAAAACGATCTGCCTGATCGGCTCACCTGTGGAACATTCGCTTTCGCCAGCTATGCATACGTTTTCTTTTGAACAGCTTGGTGTCGATTGCGTATACCTTGCTTACAATGTTGAACCTGATCAGCTCGAAGCTGCTGTAAACGGCATGAAAGAGCTTGGGTTTCTTGGTTATAACGTCACCATGCCGCACAAGACCTATATTTCGCGCTACATGGATGAGGTCTCTCCAGCTGCTGAGCTGATGGGCGCCATCAATACGGTAGTCATCAAAGACGGCAAAGCGATCGGTCACAACACCGATGGCGCGGGCTTCATGCGTAATATAAAAGAAAACGGCGTTGATGTGGTTGGCAAGAAGGTCACGGTAATGGGTGCAGGTGGCGCTGCGATGGCGATCTATACCCAGGCTGCTCTCGATGGTGTTGCTGCGATCGATGTTTATAAGCGAAAGAACGATTCGTACGATGCCGCAGCAGAGCATATCGCGCATATTGCTGAAAAAACCGGGTGCAACATTCGTTTGGTCGACATGGCAGATAAGGATGCCATGAAGGCTTCCATTGCGGAATCGGTATTGCTCATCAATGCTACCAATGTAGGCATGGGCGATCTGGAAGGAATAAGCGTTGTTCCTGCTGAGCTCTTAGTTGAGGGCCTCGTTGTTGCGGATGTCATCTACGTGCCACGCAAGACGAAGTTGCTCGAAGATGCTGAAGCCAAGGGGCTCAAGACCATCAATGGTCTTGGCATGCTCCTGTGGCAAGCTGCTATCGCTGAAGATATTTGGGTAGGTAAGGAAATGCCCACGGAGCTGGTCCAAGAAAAATTCTTCGACTAAGAACGCGTTATTCATGATCTCGTGCATGGTGTTCGAGGGTAAGCACCAGAGATCTT
Source organism: uncultured bacterium (assembly GCA_905215035.1). Classification (GTDB taxonomy): domain Bacteria; phylum Actinomycetota; class Coriobacteriia; order Coriobacteriales; family Eggerthellaceae; genus Anaerotardibacter. The sequence goes on along the minus strand of CAJMOJ010000088.1, from coordinate 1,271 downwards.
TTGGGTACACAAGGAAAAATGGAGGGGTAATAACATGGCTATTAGATTTGCCGTATTCGGATTGAATCAGGGTTCGAAGATCGCGCGCGATGCGAAGAAGAATCCCGATTATGATTTGGTGGCGGTTGCTGGCTTCGGTCAGCAAGCTGAAGACGTTGCTGCAGAACTTGAGGTACCGCTCTATGCGGATTATACCGAGCTGCTCAATGAGGTACCGCTCGATGCGGTTGCGATCGCGCTGCCGAATGGCTTGCATGTGAGTGCGACCCGTAATGCACTCGACGCTGGTGTTCGCAATATCTTGCTCGAAAAGCCCATTGCCAACACGGTTGAAGAGGCGAACGAGATCATCGCAATGTGCAAGGAGGCAGATGCCACGTTGCTTATCGGTCATCATCGCCGTTCTTCTACGAAGTACCTGTTCCTGCGCGATTTCATTGCTTCGGGCAAATTGGGCGATCTGGTCGGTATTCAAGCCACGTATGCTATTGCGAAACCTTATAACTATTGGGATGTGGAATGGCACACGAAAAAGGGTGGCGGTCCGTTCCTCATCAACGCGATCCACGATATCGACGATTTGAACTACACCACTGGCATGAAGGTCACGCGCGTTTATGCTGCTGCGCGTAACACGATTCGCGGTAATGAGGTCGAGGATTCTGCTTCTATCGTGATCGAATTCGATAATGGTGTTACGGCAACCTACTTCATCTCGGATGGTACGCCAGGCCCGTGGAACTATGACTTGGCTGCTGAAGAGAATCATTTCTTTCAGTGGTGTCCGGGCGAGAACAGTCTGCGCTTCTTCGGTACGCAAGGTTCGTTCGGTTTCCCGAACATGGACTTCTACCACTATGTCGACGACGATCATTACGGCTGGGCAGAGAAGCTCGTCACTGAGCACTTCGATGTTGAGAAGAACGACCCGATGACGGCAGAGATCGAACATTTCGCAGACCTCTGTCTTGGACGAGAAACGGTGCCGCGTTGTACGGGCGAAGACGGCGTTGCAACCTTGAAGGTTATCAACGCAATACTTGAATCAGCGGAGACCGGCAAGCTCGTCGAAATCGATTAAGACACTTTCCTTTACTTCAATACAGCAGGAAAAGGCTCCTTTCGAGGAGCCTTTTCCTGTTTCGCGTTGTTTTTTCGCACTCGTGTGGCTTGCGGCAGACGCGGTTGAATTCCTAGGCTATAATAATCACGTTTTGCGCCCATAGCTCAGCTGGATAGAGCAGTGGACTTCTAATCCAAAGGTCGTAGGT
>CAJMOJ010000087.1 GCA_905215035.1 uncultured bacterium | reverse complement strand
AAATGAAGGATCAACAAGCTCAGGGTGATTACAGAAAAACGTAAATTGCGGAGGTTCAACCCCTGTTTGCGTAACATATTTAAGCTTTAAGATCTTTTTACCCTTGGTTACCGTATGACCAAAGTCTCTAATATCTTGAAGCCAATTATTAAGTTTACTTGTTGAAATAGTAGAAGCATAGGCACGATATGCCTTTTCAATAGCATCCCAAATGCGATGAACGTTTTTACCCGACAATGCAGATATTGCAATCACGGGCGCATAACCAACAAAAGTTAATCGATCTTCAATACGCTCACGCACCTCAGCTTTGGCATCAGGACCTTCAACTAGATCCCACTTATTCAAAACAATCACCATAGCGCATCCACGCTCCGCAGCCATACCTGCAACACGTTGGTCTTGATCAGTTAAGCCAATTGTTCCATCGATAACGAGCAAAACAACATTGGCACGATCCATAGCACGCAAAGCACGCACGAATCCGTAATACTCAACATCCTCATCTATGGCAGATTTTTTACGCAAGCCCGCTGTATCAATAATGGTAAACAATTGTCCATCATGCTCAACGGTTGTATCAATAGCATCACGTGTGGTACCAGCCACATCCGACACAATCGCACGATCATCGTTAGTCAACTTATTAGTAAGCGATGATTTACCTGCATTAGGTCGACCAATAATAGCAACATCAATAGAATCAAGCGGCTCCTCTTCGTTGCCATCATCTTCAGGGAAAAGCGAGACCACCTCATCAAGAAGGTCGCCTGTACCTGTTCCATGCAACGCCGAAACAGGCCATGGATCCCCGAGTCCTAGACTCATAAACTCCCACATAGCAGACTCGTCATTGGGGTTATCCATTTTGTTTACCGCCAGTAAAATAGGCTTATCAGACCGATGAAGAATACGCGCTACCGCCTCATCGTCTGCATTGACGCCAGCGGATCCATCAACCAAAAAGATAATTACATCCGCCTCATCAGCAGCTAAGAGTGCCTGATTGCGAATGGAGCTCTGAAATCGGTCAGAGTTCTCCATCTCAATACCACCCGTATCAATAAGGGTAAAATCACGTCCATTCCAGTCTGCCTCATGATATGAACGATCACGAGTAACCCCACGCATCTCATGCACAATAGCTTCATTATTTTGAGCGATGCGATTAACTAAGGTGGATTTACCTACATTGGGACGACCCACAATAGCAAGTATAGGTTTAGACATAATTACTCAACCCCATAATCCCTTTTGATCAATAACCTACATAGAATACCACAGCCACAAATACATTCTCGATAACCAAACCGCACATCAAGAGAGCATGTGGGCAAGTTCATCCAAATGCATCAAACAAGCCTTGATTTGATCTTCTGGCGTTGAAGCACCAGCGGTTACTCCTACTCTTGAAATGCCCTCGAACCATTCTGGTCTGATCTCTTCTGGCCCTTCAATATGATAGGCATGGGCACAATTCTCATCACACAACTCAAAAAGACGAGTTGTATTAGAAGAATTGCGACCACCCAAAACAATCATGACATCAACTTTTTTTGCAAGATCTATTGCAGCTTGTTGCCGTTGTTGTGTTGCAAAACAAATGGTGTCTTTTACCTCTGGCTCAATACCGCGCGCATGTAATGCTTCCACAATTTCATATAGTTTTTCGCGCGGCTGCGTTGTTTGAACCACAATACCCACCGGTTCCACAATATCGTCAGGAATATCCTCAAGAGAACCGACAATCGTACACGATCCCCCTTGTACTAATGCATTTTGAGAGATGCTTTCAACCTCAGGATGACCCGCTTCTCCAACAACTAAAACAAAATAACCCTTTTTAGCCAGTGCAGCAGCAGCGTTTTGTGCACGCATAACATAGGGACAGGTCGCATTAATAACTTCTAAATTACGCAACTCCAATTCAGTAAGTATTTGCGGAATTACTCCATGTGAACGAATAACAACAGCATCTTGAGTAATATCTTGTGGAGTATCTACAACCTCAATTCCTTGATCGGAAAGTTCAGATACCACACGTGGATTATGAATAAGTGGTCCAAGTGTACAAACCGATGCGTTGGAACGTGCTGCTTCTTTTGTCAAATCAAGTGCACGTTGGACGCCATAACATGCCCCTGCATATTCAGCAGTTAGTATTTCAAAAGCTGACACGTTTTCACTCCACTCTATACCTTAGTACACACTCCACACATGCGATACCACACCATCAGACAAGCTGCTATCGCACAAAATTTATCCAGCCAAACCGTTAAACCGTTAAGTCCTACGATTGGTCTGACGCATTATCTGACGCATTAGGGAGCTTGGATACATCAACGCTCGGAATAGCATGCTCAGCAAACACCGAAGCAAAGTCTTTGTTTGCTGGAAAAAGCTCGGTCATATCAACCTCTTCAGGGCTACATTGACGAGAAAGTGCGAACGCCTCTCGCAAAACATACCAAACACACGCATCCAATCGATCTTCTTTGGGCAAGAAATCAAAAGAGGACACTGCAACAGGCTCACCAAAACTTATGGTAATTTTAGGAAAACGAACATGCTTTCCTTTTTGCTTCACCTGATCAATATTAGTAAATCCAACAGGAATCAAGGGTGCTTTTCCAAGACGTGCAATCATAGCGGCACCACCATGAAGAGCAGGATCCACATTACCTTTGCCACGTCTCGTACCCTCAGGGAAAATACCTACTAACTCTCCCCCTTTAAGAAAGCGAGTAGCACGCTTTATTGCAAGACGATCAGAAGTATCACGCTGAATAGGAATAGCACCGCAACGCGCAATAAAGAATCCCAGGACACCACCTGCAACGGTAAAAAGACTATCGCGGGCAATAAGACGACAAAATTGTTGAGGTCGCACTGATTCCCACATCATAACAACATCCAAATAGGAAACATGAGGAGCCACCAATACAGCTCCTGATTGCTTTCCCTTAAAACCATTTACAATATCTTGGTTTTTGATAGTGTAACGAAAAAGGATTTTGCAGATTGCACCCACAACCACGCCTAAAAACTTAGCCCAAAAAAGAGGCATTTGTGGCTCTTTGGCATGACCTTGCATTTTCATGTCAAAAAAACGTTCAAAGGCATGTTTTTTCACCGGCGATTTTTGAGATTGCTTCGATGAAGGTGTCGGTGATGCTGGTTTTATTTCTGGTGATGAAGGTGTACTATTCTCAGTCATAATCAGTTAAGCCATTGCACAAATGCGCGCAATAATATCTTCAATATAGTGGTTAGTAGAATCAATCACGACAGCGTCGTCAGGAATTACCAAAGGAGACGTTGCTCGTTGCGAATCAGCCTCATCACGACGAATAATATCTTTGAGAACTTCATCAAAATCGATAGAACCTATTCCTCTATCCACATTCTGACGCACTCGTCTATGAGCCCTCTCTTCACTTGAAGCAGTTAAAAAAATCTTGAGCTCTGCATCAGGAAACACCACGGATCCAATATCGCGACCCTCAATAACATAATCGCCCGAGCGACCAATACGACGTTGCTGATCAGTGAGAGCCTCACGCACAGAAGCGGTAGCAGACACAGGAGACACCGCTTTATCTATTTCTGCTGTTCTAATTGCGTGTGTAATATCCTCCCCGTCAAGCAAAACGCGCTTAGGGATGGGATCACCTTCTTCGTGCTCAAAAGCTATTTGATGCTCACATGCCAGTGCACCAAGCTTATCTTTATCATCAAGCGGCACACCATCAGCTAAAGCACGCCACGCAATTGCGCGATACATAGCACCAGTATCTAGGCATGAAAAACCTAAATTACGTGCAACTGCTTTTGCGACTGTTGATTTTCCTGCCCCTGAAGGACCATCAATTGCAATAATCATATATGATTCTTTCTTGTACTTCTCTATTACTTGGATGCCAGTGCTTGGATACTCTGCAAAAATTCTGGGAAACTTATCTTAACCGAATCAAAATCCTCAATCTCTACTGACGTTGATCCGCATAACCCAACTAACGCCCATGTCATTGCAAGGCGATGATCTTTGCGTGAATCAAACACCAATCCCGCTGGTGTTACTAAATCTGGCTGTCCTTCAATATAAAGATCGTCATTTTCCGACCAGGCGCTAATTCCTAATTTAGTAAGACCCTCAATAATTGCATCAAGGCGATTGGATTCCTTTTTAGTAAGCTCGCTCACACCTCTAAATACGGTAATACCCCGTGCATGTGCTGCAACCAACGATAAAACAGGAATTTCATCAATTTCGCTTGCGATATGCTGGTGTGGAATTTCACATCCCGTTAATCCTTGTGTGTATGCCACATGGATTGAACCGCTTGCTTCTCTTCCCTCGCTACCACCATACGTAAGAGTAATGTTGGCACCCATGCGCTCTAAGGTGCGCACAAAACCAATACGTCCTGCATTTAAACTGATGTTTTCAATCACAATATCGCTTCCCGGCTTCAACAAAGCTGCACAGGCAAAAAACGCTGCAGAGGAAGGGTCTCCTGGAACATTTACATCAGAAGCATGCAAGGTTACCGGACCAGTTACTGAAGCACGGCGATGGGCCGCTTCTGCATCCACCCCAAACTCAGGAAGCATCAATTCCGTATGGTTGCGAGAGGCTGCTGGCTCATCGACTTTAGTTTTGCCTTGTGCACGCAAGCCAGCTAACAAAATTGCAGTCTTTAGCTGAGCAGAAGCCATAGGAGCCTCATAGGTAATAGCTTTAAGCTGCGGATTACCTATCTCGGTAACCGGAAGGTTTTCTTGATACTCAGGCTGAAAACGAACACCCATTTTCATTAAAGGTGCAATAATGCGACGCATAGGACGTTTTTTCAATGAATCATCACCAGTGATTTCAACGGTGATAGGCCACGGTGCAAGCACACCCATCAGAAGACGGGCGGTTGTGCCCGAGTTACCACAATCAATAGGACCGCTTGGCTGCTTGGGTCCCTCCTCACCCCAGCCCGTAACTGTTCCTGACAAAGACCCGTCGGGCTGTTCAGTTAAATCAATCGTAGCCCCCAAAGCCTTGACGGCATCAATTGTTGAACGAACATCAGCAGAATCTAAAACACCCGACAAATGGGAAGTACCTTTTGCCATAGCTGCAAATAAAATAGCACGATGGGAAATAGATTTATCTCCAGGGACATGAGCAATACCTTGTAGTGGTGAGGTCAAAGGAGCAATACGGGTTGCGTTGTTAGTTGTCATGACCTTCCTCCTTTGCAGATAAGGGATTAAACGAAATACGATAACCCGCCTTAATTAAAGCGGTGGAAAGTTTTCCAATATCACCTTCGTCGGTTAACAATAATACTAATTCAGCACTTGATGAGGTAATATGATCAATTTCGATTGATTGAATATTGCAACCTGACTGAGATGCAATTGTCGCAACTTCTGCAACAACTCCTGGTTTATCACGTAGAGGAACACGCACTTCCAAAAGATCTTCGGTTTTGGGAACCCATTTCGCAGGAAGTGCGCGTCGCGCAACAGCAGCCCGATCAAGAAGCGCAGTAAATTCTTGTTTGTCAGCACGTTCGAGCGTATCTGAAAACTCAGCTAAAATAGCTTGCATTTCTTTAAGTCCTGCCACAATTGCATCAGCATTATCAAAGGCGATGCCCGTCCAAAGCGCAGGAGAACCCGCCGCAATACGAGTTGAATCCTTAAAACCACCTGCCGCTAACCTAAAGAGCGCTTCCTGCTTGTCTGCATGACGTACAGCAAGCTGAACCAATGAAGAAGCAACAAAGTGCGGTACATGGCTCACAATAGCTACAATGTCATCGTGATTTTCGCGCGGCAACGATACAACACGCGCGCCCAATGAAGTAAGCATGTCATGCAGCTGTGCATAGACTGCAGCAGGCGTTGACTCATCAGGACACAATACCCAATGAGCTCCCTCAAAAAGATCTATCCGTGATCCTTCAATACCGCTCTTCTCAGATCCCGCCATAGGGTGTCCAGGCACATAGTGATCAGGATTAGGTAATATCTCAACCGCCTGAGCAGAAACGATCTTTTTTGTTGAACAGGTATCAGTGATAATGCCAGGATAAGAAAGTTGAGCTAGGTACTCAAACCACGTATGAGCAACAGGAACCGGTGTTGCAATCATAACGAGAGCGCAACCCATAAGCGCTTCATCAATTCCTGGCTGCGATGGAGTAAACCCTTCAGTAATCCATTGAGCCTCACAAGCTGTCTCAAGCGCTGCTGGATCAATATCAACACCTACAATATGCGCATCAGGATAAGCTCTATGATAAGCACCAGCAAACGAGGCTCCAATCATACCAAGCCCAATAATTGCTATTGACTCATTTTGCTTATCCATGTCTACAAACGTCTCCTTTACTGCAGTGCGCTTCTATCTTTATTGATACATATTGATACGATTCTAACACGGTTATGTAATCGACATTCAATCAGTAAATACAG
>CAJMOJ010000086.1 GCA_905215035.1 uncultured bacterium | reverse complement strand
CAGGATAGATGCCATACGCCGCAAAACCACCGCCAAGACCATTGGAACGATCATGCATGAGTTCAATTGAACGCAAAATGTCTGTTCCATCATGGCGTTGGCCACTGCGATCCATAATGCCCGAAATCGCGCATCCGGAAGGAATCCTGATGTCTCCTTCGCGAAGGGTCATTGTTCACCTCTTTCATCTTTTACGAACAATGAGGGCTAACACCCCCATGGTTCTTAAAACCTTACGGCGACAATGTTTCCGGATAATTAACTGCACGTTACGTTATGTTTCGGATTGGTTCGAACCAAAACTATTAATAAAAATTTTGGCTTAGCAATAATGCATTTTCAGATAATCTTGTCAAAAACCATGTCTCTTCTTGCAACTGATTTGCAGATTTTTGCGCAATACGACACAAAACATCCAAAATTGAGATGTCGCTTTCTTTTACTTGTCAACTCGTATCTTAGTTTGAAACAATTATTTTTTCCTTAGTCAAAAACATGCGGCTCAGGATATTCTCCCGAGCCGCATGCGATAAGCTTAGTATTCGGCTTTTTATTCAGCTTTTCGCGTATTCGCTTTTTGTTTTACTTTCGCTTTCTTAATTCTGCTTTTATAAGTCCTAACCAAGCTCTAGTCAGATCCTAGTCCTTCGCCTTCTTTATCCAACGCTTTCTATTTACCACAAGCACAATAATCAATCCAGCAACCAAAGCAATAATTGCAAGGGTAACAGGACTATCCCCTGTGTTAGCAAGCAGAGAACCAAGCGACCCGTACTTACCGTCCTCAGGATAAGGAACAGTTGCCACTGCTTCACCGAAGTCAAGGAGGACGGTTCCTTCTAATCCGCCTGTCGCGTCATTGTTGCCCTTAACTGTCACCCAGTTCTTAAGCGTAGTTAAAGTTGATGGCTCTTGAATACTTGCTTTATATGTCAAGGTATACGTCTCGCCACCAACAACTTGATCAAGCGGAACCGCAATCATATTGCGATTTACGTCAAACACCTTGTCAGCACTCAATGCCTGGCGGGTTCCATCAGGTTTCAACAGCTCGATTGAGTTTCTATCTAAACGCAGCCCATCGCTCATCGTATCTTCCAAAACCGTATTGAAGCTCACGCTATTCTCAACTGTATTGGTAACCACGATGGTGTAATTAATAGTGTCGTTTAAACGCCAGCCGTTAGAGCGTGTCGCGTTTTGTGCGGTCTTCACAATAGAAAGTGTTGCATCTGCATACTTTACGGGATTATCTACACCGTTAGGGAAGGCCGGATCCGAAGGCACTGCGTCATCTGCTGGCTCATCACCATCCCAAGGTGCACCTGGCTTGCCCTTGTCACCACCATTATCTCCATTGCCACCATTGCCGTCATCCCCGCCATCAGGAGAATTGGATGTTGATTCGCCCTCAAAGGCATAAGCAGTATTGGGGATAGACTTACCCACCGCTTTGCCGGTTACTACTGCCTCAAACGTAAGTGTTGCAAGATGACCATAAAGCAAATTGCCGACCCTCACCTTGATTGTGCCCGTTTCAGCATCATATACCGATGGATCCACCGCAATCTCATCGCCATCTATAACAAGCTTTATGCTTGCCGGATCAGCAACAACACCTTCCGGCAAGGTATCAAAGATCACTCCGTCCTCAATGCAAGAATCCTGGGCATCGGTCTTCAAAGTAATGGTGTAGGCGATGCGGTCATTTGCCTTTATAAACTTCGACTCAGGATTGGTGATGTTTTTCGCAGTCTTTTCGATCACAATGTCAGGGTCGAGCCAATGAACCGTTCCATCGTCAGGTAATACAACTGCCTCAGTCAAACCGCCAACAGGACCAGTAGGGATCTCCTCATCCGAATCCGTTCCATCAGGCTCGACAAGCTTGCCGTCAGAATCCCCTACGACACTAGCCGCATTGGCAACCGTCTTTCCAAAATTATCCGCTTCAACGGCGCTAGAAGCCAATTCAACATCAAAGATAAGGCAGTATGACCAACCAGGATCAATGGCAGGAATTGTATACGAAAACGCCCCGTTCTCGTACGAATAAGCTCCTGGTGCAACCGTCTCAACTTGAACTTGGGTTGAGTTTGCAAGCGCACGCTTAACAAGCTTAACGCTGTCGGTCTTAAGCTCGACACCTGTTGGTAGCGTGTCTTTCAAGACCACATCAGTCCATGACTTCAGCTTATTGTTCTGAGCGGAAAGATAATAGCGCACCGTGTCATGCACTTGGTTTTCGCCATAGGGATGCGTCAAATTACGCACAGTTTTATTAAGGTACGCATATCCCGTCTGCTCATAATCAACGGTTGGATCGTTGCTGGGAACATTAGCAGGATCGTTAGGGTCGATAGGTTCATTGTCCTTGTCAGCAGGATCCGGCTTTGACGGATCGTCGGGACCAGACGGATCGTCAGGGTCCGATGGGTCATCAGGATCCTTGCTCGGCTGATTGGTCGGCTTGCCAGGCGAGCCCTTTACGCCAAACACAGGATAGATAGTTGTGTATCCAGCAGAAAGCGCATCATTGAGCGTAACAAGCTTCTTGGAATCCCAATCTGTAGTCCATCCCAAGAACGATTTTCCCTGTTTTGCCGCTTGGACTTGAGCCCACGTTGTCGCTTCATCCGCATTATGACTTGCAAGCGTTGGTAAGACCTTATCGCCTGCCTTCACGTCTTCATATAAGAACGAATTCAGTACGTTAGGCGTCTGCTTAATCTGAATACCATTTTTTTCAGTACGCTTCTTCTCGACCATGACTGATACCGAGTTATCACTCTGGATATCCTTCACGTCAAAAGAACCCTTATTCAAGAGATCCGGTCGCGGCTGCCCATTAACCAAAACGCGCGTCACCTCATACCCCTCAGGTACCGTCCAAGAAACCGGATAATCAGACCCTTTCGCAAGATCGTAACCACTCGCGGTAATACTACCTGTTGCTTCACTGATCATGCGCGTAATAACTTTATAGGTTGAAGCATTTTTAGCTTCTTCGCTATCAGGATCAGTGTTGAGCGACTCATCGTCTTTTACAAATAAAGCATGCACTTTGTGATACTGCACGATATTACTAAACGGATATCTACCTTCTTGATCAATAACGATGGGGTCTTCAGAATCAGCACTATCGCCATCCCCCTTGTTGTCAATATCTCCGTCTACCTCATCAGTAAGCGCCTGTAGTGTGATCTCACCCTCATTGGTGTCTTCTGGATAATAGGAACGAATACCGTCAACAGTCAAGCACTCAAACTTCCAACCGTCGGCCGCTTTCCAATCGACAACATATTTGTCACCGCGCTTAACAATTTTTGAATCAGCAATCGTGCCTTCGCCCGTAACAGACGTATCAATCCTCAATAGATCAACCGAGGGAATTGTTACAACACCCGCTTGCTGTTTAGGTGTCACGGTGGCTACTACACGGTATTCGCTGCTAATGTTTGGCAGAGCAACTTCAAACTTACCATCGTCACGCTCGGTTATCGTGACACCTGCTGCAGTAAGTTGCGCTGGGGTCAATTCATTGTTATTGGCGTCATACACTTTGATGTTGGATGCCAGGAGTTCATAATCATTGGCATACTCGTCATCAACCCCCGCAACCACGGTATGGCTACCGTCTTGAGCTACAACGCGCGTTGGCGTAATAGAACCAGGACCGCCATTAAGCTCGGTAGAAATCAAATATTCGGAGACCTGCTCGCCTGATCCTGCTTTAGGCTTCACTTGAACTTCAACCGAGTGATCTTTCTCTACCGATGGGAAAGTAATTGACGTAATACCTTTCTTCACCAAATCAGGGCGCTCGATACCATCAACAATAATCATGCGCGGCTCGTAGTTTGGATCAATATTCCAGCTGACCTGATAGTTGGCAGATTCTTTAGATCCCGCCTCTACAATCGATGTCTTTGTAATGGTCGATTTGCCGTTATCACCCGAAATCTTGGTGCTTACCGTGTTGTACACATCATTATGAACAGCGTCATCCGGCTCGAACTCGATAACAAAGTATTGGTCATCACTTAAATTAGGGATGCCGATGAGGTTATTCTCATACTCAGATGGATCGAGCAATTGATCACCATGCCAAACTGAAGCAAGATGATAGCCATGAGCCGGTCTAAATGACAACTCAAGATTGGTTCCAATATCAAACGTATGAACTTGATTCTCTACGGATTCTGCCTCATTGCCTTTTATGGTTAAATTGCTAACCCCTTTTCCGCGCTGAGATACAACGACATTATATGTTTTGACCCACTTGGCATAAAAGTGCTCGGGGCGCTCTGCGGGATCATTTTCTCCCAGCGGAATGTATTCGAACGGCTCAACCTTTTTGCCTTCTGCCTTATTGTCGTAATACCAGCCATCAAAGCGATAACCCTCTCGCGTTGGATTTGAAGGATAGGTTGTTAGATGTCCATCTTTAGTAAACAAAGAAGTTGCATACACATCTTGGGTATCTGAGGTGGAATCAGTTTCCTCATTCATATGGAAAAAGCCCGTACGTTTATTAACCAGGATGGGAACAACCGTGTCTTGACTTACATTGCCTGCCCAATCTACCGCATATACATGAGCATAATATTGCGTATCTAAACGCAAACTTTGCGGAGAAGTATAAGTGACTTGGTCATCAGCATTTGAGGCAGGGATAATCGTAGCGCCTGCTGGTAACTTAGCTAAAGGTATTTCATTTTTATTACTATCCCCTTCAAGCAGATTGACATAATAACCGCGTAATCCTGAAAGAGCGGTTTGTGTAATAGATGAGCCATCTGGCGCTGTTGTTAAAGAATTGTCGGGTGTTGACCAAATCTCTCTGTAGGCACTATCTCCTTCAATGGTTGCTTGAGGGATTCCTTGAATCTTATAAGCAAAATCAGTTCCATTGTCGCTTGCACCCTTTAGAGATAAGCTCACCGAATAAACCGGTGGATTCGCATTAGCGTTAAGGTTTACACGTGAAAGTGCAGCGTTTGCTTGGTTAGGAGCATCTTCGTCGGCAAATGAAAGGTCACTACCAGAAGTGTAGCGTGAGCCTTGCGCAATATACAGCAACGTGTTTGCAAACACTTTAGACTCATCGTCTGTAGCTTGGCCATTTGAATGACCTGTCATGATCATGGCAAAAGAACCTTTAGTCATGAGATAAAAATTGTCATTATAACCGGCGGGAGTGCTACCGGAGTTCAATATTGTTCCATTAGCATCACTCATCTGCATCCAAATGCGAGCACCTGAATTTAGAGCAACATTTTGTCCATAATTATGTGTTGAAGGAATCGAAAGCGTCTTCCCTTCCAAATTCCATGGACGTGATGTCAAAAAGCCCGTATCAATAACTTTCGCATTAGTTGTACTGTTCTTTGATGTTGCGTCAAGCATCAGTCCTAAATCAGGAGCGAAAGAATTAAAATACGTATGAGTTCTACCTAGAGAACTATCATGGTTTCCCGTCAGCGTATCATGGCCAAACATAAGTCCACCGCCATGTTCAGCAAATTTTCTTACTGCAGCAGCTGATGTTGCTGAAAGATCCTTATGGGCGTTCCAATCGTACGTACCAAACATCAATACATCATATTTATACTGTTGAACATCCCTACCCTGACTATCCTTAACTGTCTCAAACAAATAGGCATCAGGATTAGAATTGAAAGAATCTATGTATACTGTTTCAACCTGTAGAATATTACGGCTAATAGACACCGTTTGACCCGTTGCTGGATCAACAACCTGCTTGTTCATCCAGTCTCTTAAATAGGGCTCAGCAGCCGCAGTGGGATACACATTTAAAACGCGAACTTTATTTTCCGCTCCAAAACCTGAACGTGACTCCCAATTACTCCACAAGTCACTACCTGTACTCTTTTTTGATTGCCAGATTACATATTTGTAAGGCCTACCAGGGTCTGCTATTCCCTCACCAGGGCGCTGTGGATTTTCAAAAGGAAAGCTCCAGCGCAAGTCCTGCACAAGCTGCTTATCGTCAGCAAGAGAGACTTTGCCCGTGAGATTGATTTTACCTTCTTCGTATGGCGGATCATAATCGGTATCTTGAGCCGAAAAATATTCAATTGGGATCGGCGCATCAGATTCTAATGAGTCGCCCCCCCCCGCAGCATATGCTAACTGAGAGGTTATTGGCAGAAATGCCAATACAAGACTGATCGACAAAACTATCGATACAAACTTCTTTACAGCAACCATAATTGCCTCGCTTTTAAAGTGCTGAAACATCTACAACCAGCTTGATGTTTCGCTTTGCCCGATTTTGATACAGCTAGTCGGTTGGACTATACCAAACCAAAAGCCGTTTTACAATTTTTTTGTAGCAACACGCATCTGACGTTGTATATAAGCAGCGAACGTCCTATGAGAATAAACAACTTCTATCTATTATCAAATCTATAAAGCGAGAAAAGGGAATCCGACACAAGATCGGATTCCCTT
>CAJMOJ010000085.1 GCA_905215035.1 uncultured bacterium | reverse complement strand
ATTTGAGCGCTATTTGGAGAATCGTTTGCGGAAGAGTTTCGATTTGGAAGGTACACCCGTGCGCTTCCGTTTCAAGAAAAAAGATTAAGTGGATTGGTAAGTTGTCGAGATGCAGACAACTTACCAACATTTTTTGATTGTTGCTATTTGATCGTTTTGGCAAAGTGATAAGGGAATTATGGTAGAAGCACTTGGTATTTTATTTCTATGTTTTGTCGTTTGTTTTTTGCTTGGCTCAATTCCGTGGGGTGTTATCATCTCACGTTTGTTTTTCAAAAAAGATATTCGTTCGGAAGGCTCAGGCAATATTGGGACAACAAATGCAATGCGCACCTTAGGGAAGAAGGGTGGCGCGGCTGTTTTTCTTCTTGATTTTGGCAAAGGTCTTTTTGCCGGTTTTGTTGCAACCTTGTTTGCTGGCTGGCTTGTTGCTATTAATCCATCAACAGGCATGAGTATCGCGACGCCGCTCTTATTTGCTATAGGATATTCTCCTAGTATGAGTGTGTTTGATGCGAGTTACCTTTCTTTACAACTTGCTCTTGCTGTAGGCTTTTTGGGATGTGTTTCAGGCCATATCTATTCTCCATGGCTCAAATTTAAAGGCGGAAAAGGGATAGCGGTTGCAGTGGGAGCGCTCTTTTTTGTTTTTGGAGTATGGGGCACGCTTGCAGAAATATTGATATTTGCCATTTTAGTAATTGCAACACGGTATGTTTCCGTAGGCTCATTAGGGGCAGCTCTACTTTGCCCGTGTATCGCTCTTTTCCTTTATTGGGGAAATTGGGTAGCTTTTGTATGTATCGCGCTTGCTGCAATCTTGGTTATTTTTGCCCATCGCGCAAACATTGAACGCCTCTATCATCATTGCGAGAATCGTATTGGAGCAAAAAAAGAACCACAAGAAGGTTAAGAGGGTAGTAGAAGAGTAAGAGAATGCAAAAGATTCAAGAGAGGTAGGGTAAAAATCATGAAAGTTGCCGTAATTGGTGCTGGTTCATGGGGTACAGCACTTGCACAAACCCTTGCTGTTGCTGGCCATGAGCCCATGATGTATGCACGTAAAGATGAGGTTGCGCAAACTATTACCCAAAAACATTACAACCCTCGGTATTTGAGCAATATTACTCTGAAATCCTCAGTAACTGCTTCATCAGACCTAGAAGCGTGTCTTACTAATGCAGCGGCTGTTGTTATGGTTACGCCCTCTCAACTTTTACGAGAAACAGCTCAACGCATTGCACCATTTGTTTCAGATACAACGCCTATTATTGTGTGCTCAAAAGGTGTTGAAGAAGGTACTGGCGACTTATCTTTAGAGGTGGTTGAGCAAGAATGCGCTCATCGCGGTAGACTTGCGGTGTTGTCGGGCCCCAACCATGCCGAAGAAATTATTCTTGGTGTTCCAAGCGGTACGGTGATTGCATCGGCTTCTGAACAAACACAACGGTTTTTTCAGGATCTTTTTACTACTGATTATTTACGTTGTTATGCTTCGTACGATTGTGTTGGGGTTGAGTTGTGCGCGGCCTTTAAGAATGTTATTGCTATTGCGGTCGGTGCCTCATATGGCACTGGTTTCGGAGACAATACGGCAGCGATGCTTATGACACGCGGTATGGCGGAGATGTCGCGTTTGGTAGGAGCGTGTGGCGGCAGCATTATGACCGTTATGGGTCTTGCTGGTGCAGGAGATCTCATTGTCACGTGCACGTCTGAACATTCGCGCAATAGAACATTTGGTTATCTTTTGGCACAAGGCACAACACTTGCTCAGTATGAAGAAAAAACCCATATGGTAGTAGAGGGTGCTATTGCGTGTAAGACCATTTTGCCGCTTGCAGAAAAGTATCACGTAGAACTCCCCATTACTAAGGGTGTGCGTGAGCTTGTTTGGGAAGGGACTCCGGTGCAAAAACTCTACCATGATCTATTTAATCGCCCTCTTAAGTCGGAGTTTTGGGGGCTGCAATAGATATGGATCAAACCTTTTTTGTCTACAACACTTCTTTGGGAAAAGTTACGTTGGCGCAATATGATGGCGCATTAACGCATATGGCATTTGGGATGAGACGTTTTCCTGGGGAAGAAAAGGCGGTTGCATTGACCAATCAAGCCGCTACGGAATTGGTGCAATATCTTGCAGGAAAGCGTTTTGTATTTGATATACCACTCGCTCCGCAAGGGAGCGACTTCCAAAAAACAGTCTGGCAAGCGTTGCGTGATATTCCGTATGGACAAACGGTTACGTATGGAGAATTGGCTCAGGCTATTGGAAAACCTAGTGCGGCTCGTGCGGTAGGTGGTGCAAATAATAAAAATCCCTTACCGGTTTTTATCCCGTGCCACCGTGTTGTTGGCGTTCATGGTGATTTAGTGGGATACGCCTATGGTTTGCCTATCAAAAAGTTTCTTCTTGATTTGGAGTCACGTACTGTAAATAATCAAGCATAGCAAGATATGTTATGGAGACATATCTTGTGTTACTAAGAGGTGCATAAACACGCGAGGAAAGTGATTGATTATGTTTACCACCGTCAAAATTGCTCCTTCAATTTTATCGGCCGATTTTATGAATTTTGGTCGTGATATAACCGAACTTGAACAAGGTGGTGCTGATTGGCTTCACGTTGATGTTATGGATGGTCATTTTGTTCCTAATCTCACGTTTGGCGTTCCGTTTGTTGCGCAAGCAAAGCGTGCAACTACTATGCTCTTAGATGCCCATCTCATGATCTCTAATCCTCTTACGCAGTTGCCTTGGTATATTGAGGCGGGAGCAGATAGCATTACTGTTCATCTTGAGGCGTTTGATACTCCTGAAGAAGTGGGACAGGCAATACGTATGATGCGTGATGGTGGTGTCGCATCTGCACTTGCCCTCAAACCCGATTGCCCCATCGAGCGATTGCGTCCTTTTATTGCAGAACTTGATATGGTGCTTGTCATGAGTGTGTTTCCTGGATTTTCGGGACAGGCTTATATTGAGGGCAGCGAGTATCGGGTAGAAGAAGTTGCAACAATGGCCAAGCGCTATAATCCCGACTTACTGATTCAGGTCGATGGGGGTATTAGCGCTTCACGCACTGCGGGACTTGTTGCTCGCTATGGTGCCGATGTGCTTGTTGCAGGATCAGGGGTATTCAAAGCATCTGATCGTGCTCAAGCAATTCAGGATATTAGGGATGCCGCCACGAAAGCACAGCCATCGGCATAGTAAAACAGCTTGAGAGAAGGTTTTAATGTTAACTACCTATTTAGATTGGGCTGCAACAACTCCCATGCGTGTTGAAGCAACTGAGGCAATGATGCAGATTTTGCAGCCGGGCCTTGATGGTCTTCGTGCAGGTGGAGCAAATGCTAACGCGCTCTACACTTCAGGTAGGGATGCCTTTAAATTACTTGAGCAAACCCGCAAAACTATAGCGACAACGCTTCACGCTCGTCCTGATGAAATCATATTTACCTCAGGAGCAACTGAGGCAAACAATACTGCGCTTTATGGTATGACTGATGCGCTTATGCTCGACCATGAACCTTGTGAGGAGCATGAAGATCACGATTGTGTACCACGCATTATTGTTTCTGCAATTGAGCATGATTCTGTTCTTGAGGCAGCAGCTCAGTTAGGTATGTGGGGTGCTGAAATTATTGTGGTGAATCCTGACTCGTCGGGTCATATTACACCTGATGCACTTGCTTCGGTGTGCAATGATCATACTATTCTCGTATCAATCATGATGGTTAATAACGAAATTGGTTCTGTTATGAACATTGCGCAACTTGCTCAGGTTGCACATTCTGTTGGCGCTCTCTTTCATACTGATGCTACGCAGGCAGTAGGAAAAATGCCTGTTAACGTTGCTGAACTTGGTGTCGATGCGCTTTCTTTTTCTGCACATAAATTGGGTGGTCCTAAGGGGTGTGGCGTATTGTTTTTAAAAGCACATACGCCTTTTTCTCCTCAGATTGTGGGAGGCGGACAAGAGCTCAATAAGCGGTCAGGAACTCAGAATGTTGCTTCGATTGTTGGAATGGGCCGTGCGCTCGAAGCAAGCGTTGCAAATCAAGCTGAAGAATACCGACGTTTGCAAGACATTCGTGACTATTGCTATGCTGCGTTGACGGAATTACCTGGTGTGCGGGCTGTTGTTGATGTTTTGCCAGGCGATGAGTCATATGCTCCTCATATTGTGAATGTGACTGTTGATGGATTTGAGAGCCAAACGCTTATTATGCAACTAGATCGCGCTGGTATTGCAATATCAGGTGGTTCAGCTTGCTCGAGTAATGATCTTGCCCCTTCTCATGTCTTACGAGCGATTGGTATATCGCGTGATCGTGCGCTTGATTCTATGAGGGTTTCTTTTGGGTGGTTAACCACACGCAATGATATCGATGTGTTAGTTGCGGCTCTTAAAGACCTCATCGCCTCCTAGGTAATTGCAAAAGGCCTCAGGAAAAACTTTGGGAACACGTTTGTCTATCTCGGATTAGAAGGATTTCATTCGTATATGGAACTCGTAAGTCAACACAATCACACTAACATGACCGGACATGGATATGCACCCTTAGAAGAACTGGTTAGGCATGCTCATGATTTAGGAATGACAAATCTGGCAATCACTGAGCATTATCCTCTTTCATCTGCGATAGACCCCACGAATTTTGTGTCGTTAAAACGGGAGTTATTGCCTGACTATATCGCAAAAATTAAGGCCGTTCGCGAGCTTTATCCTGATATGGAGATTGTTATCGGGTGTGAACTTGACTGGCTGGGTGATGATGAAGACCGCGTGTTTGATCCTCATGAATTTGATGTATTCGAGCATATTCTTGGGTCAGTTCATTATTTGGATTTGTGGCCCTTTGATGATCCAGAACAAGCAGGACACTGGGACGAAGTTGGTCCTGATGAAATTTGGCGCCGTTATTTTGATGTTTGGATTCAAGCGGCCACATCTGATATGCCCTTTACGGCAATGGCGCATCCTGATCTTGTTAAGAAGTTTGGATATTGGCCAAGTTTTAATCCTTCTCGTCTTTATAAGGAAGCTGCAGAGGCGCTTGCAGGCACAGATCGTATGATTGAGATCAATACGTCAGGTGCCACTTATGCATGCAAAGAAATGTTTCCTGCTCCTGAACTTTTAACTGAGTTTAGGCGAGCTGGTATTGCTTGTACGATTGGTTCGGATGCACATAAAGTAGAGCATGTGGATCGTGGCATTCTTGAGGGATACAAGTATGCCTACGAAGCGGGCTATCGCGAATTAACACTGGTGATGCCTGGCGGAGATCGTAGAGTGCTTGTGTTATAACTTCACATTCGGTTTACAAATCGTTAGTAAATTCATACCGTATAACGTAAAGATGAGAGAGCCGTTGTAGGCTAACGTATAAGAGAAAGATCATAAGCATGTGTGTTTATGGTTCAACGCTCTCATGCGTGTTGTGAATTGCTGTTTTATAACGCACATAAGAGCAGTACTAGGGGCACGTCAGCTAAAAGGAGTATAGGGTATGGATTCACATGAACAGTCATTACAAGTTGTTCCACCAGCGCAACTTGTTTCTTTAAAGAAAGATATTTCAGTACGTCAGCTCGAAGAAGCACTTATGCGCGTATTTCCTGCGCAAGATGCATGTGACTGGGATCGTACAGGATTATTGGTGGGAGATCCTGATGTTAATATCACGGGAGTTGCGATTGCTCTTGATCCAACCATTCGTGCTATGGAAACGGCGCTTGCGGTAGGTGCAAACGTACTCATTACTCACCATCCTCTTTATATTGATGCACCCGATCTCTTTATCCCGGCGCATTCGCAAGGAGAGAATGCTGGATCACGAGTAGCATATGCACTCAGCAATCATTTGAATTGTATGAACTTCCATACAGCA
The DNA here is from genome assembly GCA_905215035.1 of uncultured bacterium. Classification (GTDB taxonomy): domain Bacteria; phylum Actinomycetota; class Coriobacteriia; order Coriobacteriales; family Eggerthellaceae; genus Anaerotardibacter. The sequence continues at coordinate 582 of CAJMOJ010000085.1, read as the reverse complement.
TGTGATGTGTCGTGTGAGGCGCTTGATGTGTTGCCTGCAATGTTGCGTCTTGAGTCTTGCTATCCTCTTGAGCGCTTGGCTCCGGGAAGTAATAAAGGGTTTGGCATGGTTTGCAAGCCTGCAGAAGGAGAAAAGCTTACGCTTACTCATCTTGCGGCTCGTTGTGTTAGCGTGTTTGGTGCTTTCCCTCGTGTTTGGGGTAATCCTGATACGCGTATTGAACGTATTGCAACCTGTGGCGGTTCGGCAACCGATGTACTTGCTGCATGTGATGAACAGGCAATTGAGTGCTTGATTTGTGGTGAGGTTAAATATCATGCTGCTCTTGATGCGGCAGAGTCCGGCTTATGCATTATTGAGTTAGGACATGATGTTTCAGAGCTTCCTTTATGTGCGTTACTTGCTTCAGAGACTATAGCTGCAGGTATTCCAGAATCATCGCTTACCGTAATAGATCAATCCAAGAATTGGTACACTCCTGAAACGACACGTCGATAAACGAGTTTTACAAGACAATATTTCATCGCGTGTGGTTTTCCTTTGGTGAGACCTTTGTTTGTTGCGCTATGATAACTAAAAGTA
>CAJMOJ010000084.1 GCA_905215035.1 uncultured bacterium | reverse complement strand
CGAAGGACTTGGTGCATATCTTCCAACTACTGGATGCGACATAACACAAATCTTTGCATACTGACAAAACTAAAAGCACACTATATGATATGAACTCTTTTACTTGCGATGATCAATAACATGCTTTGCCTTGCCATAAAAACGCTCAAGTCCATCTGGTTCAACTAATTTAACATCAGGAGCAACAAGGAGACCTTCGCGTAGACGCGCTGCGATTGCTTTGCGGAATGCTTCCATTTCCTCGAAAGAATCACTAAAGGCTTCAGGTTCAAGTTCAGCCATAACAACCATATGATCCATACCCGAATCATTATCCACTTCAATACGATAATGAGTAGAAACTCCATCGATAGATGCCAAGATATCCTCAACCTGTGAAGGGAATACATTAGTGGCACGAATAATCAGCATGTCATCGGTACGTGCACGAACCTTTTTCATACGTGCATGCGTACGGCCACATTCGCATAGTTTAGTTGTTACATAGGTAAGATCATGCGTACGATACCGCAATACAGGAAATGCCTCTTTATCGAGCGGTGTTAATACTAATTCACCTGGGGTTCCTTCAGGTAGAGGCTCCCCAGTTTCTGGGTCAATAACTTCCCATAAGAAGTGATCCTCAGCAATATGCTGCATATCACGAGAACATAAACACTCCCCCGAGACGCCAGGACCCATAACCTCAGTAAGTCCGTAATTATCTGTACAGATAATATGCATACGACGCTCAATTTCTTCTTTGAGTGCCGGTGGACAAGGTTCTCCACCAAAGAGCCCAATACGAAGAGATGACTTCTCCCAATCAAAGCCTTGCTGCTCTCCAAATTCGCACATATGAAGAGCATAAGAAGGAGTCGCTATCAGTACGGTAGTTTGAAAATCATTAATATACATGAGATGACGCTGGGTATTACCTGATCCAGCTGGAATCATGCAAGCACCCAATTTCTCCATTCCGTAATGAAGACCGAATCCACCAGTAAACATGCCGTAGCCAAATGCCATTTGAGCACGATCACCAGGAACAACACCAGCCATCATAGCCAAGCGCGCAATACAATCTGACCAGGTATCAAGATCACGTTGAGTATAGCCCGCAACGATCGGCTTACCCGTTGTGCCTGATGAAGCGTGAAGTCGCGCAACTTCATTCATAGGCACCGCAAACAAACCAAAAGGATAGGTGTCGCGAAGAACTTGTTTATCTGTAAAAGGCAACAACCGAACATCTTCTAGTGTTTTAATATCACTTGGTTTAACGCCAGATTGATCCATTTTGTCACGATACCAAGCAACCTTGTCATAGGCATACAAAACCTGCTTTTGCAGTTTTTGTAATTGAAGTGCACGAATCTCATCGCGTGACATGGTTTCAATTTCTGGCTGGAACATCTCGGTTTTCATACAACGTGACATGAAGCGCATGCCTTTCTCAAACGTAATAGATCTAGTAATAAATTAGTTAAGTACAGCTGCAAGCATGGACTGAGTAACCAAAGCAACTCCATTATCTTGAAGAAGTGCGCGTGCACGATCGACTTCTTTTACTCTAATAGCAACACAAGTCGAGATCAAAGAATAGCTATAAACAATGTTGAGTCCTTCATGAGCCAGAAGCGCGACCACAGATTCGAGTTCGCCGGGCGTGTCATGAAGTTCAAAAACAAGTATTTCGGTCAGCGCAGCAGCAAAACCTTTAGCCTGCAGAATATCAAGCGCTTTTTGCGGCTCATCTAAAACAAAACGTGCAATACCAAAGTCTCCCGAATCCGAACAGCTAAATCCACGAACATTGAGTTGCTCTTCAGCCAAAAGATTGAGAATACGCAACAAATGGCCGGGTTGGGATTGAGTAAAGACTGAAACCTGATATATACTCATTTTTATTCTCCTCGCGTGTAAGAAACACCTGCACGGAATGCTGCAAGATTGCTCTCGATTGTCTTAGGGGGAACTTTTTCTCGAATAACTTGTTCCCAAAGAGATAAATCAAAGGGAAGAGACGGGGCAAGCGCACCAAGCAAAACAACATTGGCGCATTTTGCCGTACCAGCTGATCTTGCAATCTCCGTAGCAGGAATAATGGTTGCACCAAGTTCATCAAGCGTTTTGTGCATTTCCCGTGGCATAGATGCTCTACCGGTAAGAACTGGCAAAGGCTTAATAGCCTCATCGTTAACTACTAACGATCCGCCCTCTTTTAAGTAGGCAAGATTACGAAGCGCTTCCACCAATTCAAACGAAACAATATTGTCGGCACATCCATAATCGCACACCATAGTCTTAACGTTTTCGCCTAAGCGCACAACCGTAGTGACTGCACCACCACGTTGTGACATACCATGTATTTCCGATATTTTAACGTCTTGACCTGCAGCCATCGCAACACGTGCAAGCATATCAGCCGCCGTAATAGTACCCTGACCACCAACACCACATAAGAGCACGGTAAACACTTTATTATTCTCCATACGTATTCTCCTCACGCTCTTTAGCTTGGTCTGATCGCATCAAAATTGCAGTATTGCTCACATTGACCACACGCAACACATAGCGTTGGATCAATATGGGCACAACCCGTTTCTGCTTCACGTGAAAGGGCAGGACAACCTAACGTGATACATACTCCACATGCCGTGCAATCAACAGTTACTTCAAATGTTTTCTTAGGTGATTTATCAAGTAGGATACAAGGACGCTCAAAGACAATCACGTCAAGTTCATCGCGATTTGTTGCCGTTTTAAGCGCTTGACGTACCGCTTGCGCATCATAAGCATCAACACGGGTAACATACTCAACACCAAGTGCCTCAAGCATTGCAACTAAATCAAGCTCATGACTTTCACGGTTTTGAAGTGTAATACCGTTAAATGGATTTCCCTGCTGTCCTGTCATAGCGGTCGTTCGATTATCGAGAATGCAGATGGTTCCGCCGCCTTTGTTATACACCGTATTCATTAATGAAGAAAAACCTGAATGCGCAAAGGTAGAGTCACCAATAATGCCCACAACGGGACGATGCTCTGTTCCCGCCATTGCCAATTCAAAACCATGCGACATAGAAACGGAAGCACCCATGTCTAAAGTTGTATCAATTGAAGAAAGTGGCGGCAAAGCTCCGAGTGTATAACAACCAATATCACCCGTTACAATAGCACGTAAACGAGAGAGCTCTTTAAATACAAGGCGATGGGGACATCCTGCACAGAGCGCTGGTGGTCTATTAGGAATCGAATCTGGTTCTTGAATATGCTCAGGCAACATTTTCCCAAAAGACTTTGCAATATCACGAGGATGAATTTCTCCTTCACGTGGCAAAGGTATCTCAGGCGTATTAAGAACAACACCTTGCGCTTTAACCGCATCAGATAAAAAGGTAGATGCCTCTTCTACTACATACACTTCATCATGAGAGTCTGCAAAATCATGAAGCAATTTAACAGGAAGAGGCCAAACGATGCCAAGCTTAAGCACGTCAACATCAGGAAGTGCTTCCTTTACGTGTTCATACACTGCTCCTGCACAAATAACACCTATCGCGCTAGTAGTATCTGTCTGAGCCTTTTCAATACGATTGTACGAGCATGATTCAACCCACGAACGGAGTGTATCCATGCGATGGGTCAAAACAGTGCGCCGTGGTTTGGCAAATGCCGGCATCATGACCCATTTGCCCGGATCTGTTTCATAAGGCTTAATATCAATTACCTCACGTTCTCCCAATGCAACAGGACTTTTAGTGTGTGAGGTACGCACTGTAGTGCGTATAAGAAACGGCGTGTCAAACTGTTCGGAAAGTTCATAAGAATCATGAGCAAAAAGACGCGCCTCACTCGAATCAGCAGGTTCGAACATAGGAAGATGGGCAGCCATAGCATAGTAGCGTGAATCTTGCTCATTTTGAGAAGAAAACATACCAGGATCATCTGCAGCGAGGATAAGCATGCCACCATTTACGCCGGTATAAGCAGCAGTAAAAAGTGGATCTGCAGCCACGTTTAAGCCTACATGCTTCATGGTAGTCAGCGTACGTGCTCCTGCAGCAGATGCACCAACCGCAACCTCAAGAGCAACTTTTTCATTAGGACACCACTCTGCATATACTTCAGGCAATGTGGCAAAAAATTCCATCGTTTCTGTTGAAGGAGTACCTGGATATGCAGTGCCAATATGTGCACCAGCCTCCCAAGCACCATGAGCTATCGCTTCGTTTCCCGACAGAAGCTTCATAGTAACAACAACCTATCCTTAAGTATTAAAATTACCGAAACGCGCTTATTCTTGCGCATATTTCAGAACGAAACATCCAATTTGAATAATATCGCCATCATGAAGCATAACATGATCAATATTGGCATTATTAACCCAAACCCCATTAAAGGAGCCATCGTCTTGGATTGACCACCCATCTGCAACTCTTTCAAGTGTTGCATGCGAACGAGACACCGTCATATCATTTAAAAAGATTTCACATTTTGGTGACCGTCCCACTACTTCACGATCACCCTGCAATTCGTAGACGACACCCTCTTGACGACCATATTGCACGGTAAGAGTAGACTTTTTCCCCTGTTGGCTATCTGATACTTCATAAAGCAAGTCATCATGGATGGCATGCTCATCGCATTCTATTGCCTCAACAACGTCAGCATGATCAAGGGGAACAGTCTTGAATTGCTGTGTTGTTCCACCTTGAAACCGATAACCACAGGCAGAGCAAACCTTAGCATTTTGATCAAGGGTTGTTTGGCAAATCGGACACGTAATCATAGACTATCCTTACGAGCTCAGGTAACAAAATGGCTATCCTCAACACAAAGCTTAAAATACTAAATTTTGTGTTGTTTGTTGATTGATTGTAGCGCCCGTTACTTGCAATGAACAGCGCGCTTACACAATGTCACTCATTATAGATGAAATATTTTGATAAACGTCAGAAACTAAGTGCCAATCTTATGCTGCTTTCATATCGCTTATGAGCGGTGTGGTATTAATTAAGACATTTGTGGCCTGTGTTTGCTGTCCTGTTATTGAACGAATAGCACGATCCCAAAAAACACCAATTCCTTCAAAGAAATTTGGTCCTGCGCAATCTTGAGCCGCCACCAGATCAGCCGTTGCTACCACTTCGTTATGCTGTTTGAACGTCAATGTGCCAACTTTTTGTCCTACATGCACATCTCCCTGCACATCGTCAAAAGAAGCTTCTTGACTAACGTTACCATCGAGAGCAAAAACCTCTACTGTTTCAGAGGGGTTTTGAAGAGTTGCATCAAATGTTGCATCGATCCATGAATTATTTGACACTTTTGCCACAACAGGAACATCGTACGTTTGATTGTCGTGGGTCATTTGAACGGTTTGGGTTGAATGTACGAGTGGATAAGCAATGGTATTGTCATACACCCAATTAAGCAATGTTTTACAGTCAGTAAATCGTTGTTGTTCATCACTTGCATGTAGCACAATAGCATACGTAATTGTGTCATTTCTATTCGCAGCACCTGCAAAACAACTACCCGCTAATTCGGTATAGCCTGTCTTAATACCACACGCGCCTTCATAACTTTCAAGAAAAAGATCGGTGGAAACAAGCTCAATTGGAGTTGACACCCCATTACGCATAACGGTTATAGTGGCACGAGGTGTTGCCACAATTGATCTAAATAAATCAGATTCCATAGCACAACGAGACATTAAAGATACATCATAAGCACTTGAATAAAAATCGCCTTGGTACTTATCAAAATCGAGACCATGAGGATTACCAAAACGAGAATCATTCATCCCAAGTTCTTGCGCTTTGTCATTCATTGCCTGAATGAAGGCATCATAACCATTTGGTGGAAGGTCCTCTCTACCCTCTTCTTTCATACGATTAAGGATTGAACCGCCCAAACTTTCAGCAAGAGCTTGCGCTGCGTCATTTCCTGAACAAATCATAAGCGCTCGTAGGGCATCATCACGCGACAAAATATCACCAGCTTGCAGCATTGCAGACGATTCTCCAATTGCTGCTGCTCCCGACGACACTTCAATTTGAGTTGATTCATCTGAATTCTCAAGCGTGACAAGAGCGGTCATGATTTTAGTAACGGAAGCAATTTTTGTGCGTTCATGAGCATTACGTGCAAAATACTCTTGACCATCTTGATCAACAACATAAGCGTATTCAGCAGATATATTAGGAAGAACTGAAGCAGTATAGCCTAACGATTCTGCACTCATTCCCTTAATCTCATCACTATTACGTACATCAGCAAATGAGGTAGAGGGCACACAGGCGAAAGTCACCATAATGCCTAGCAGTATTAGTGTCGTTCGTTTTATAGTGTTTGTAAAAGACATGTTCATGTCCTTAATACTCCTTTTTTATTTTGTGCCACGCAAAATCACTTTATCTTTAGGCCGATAAACTGACGTAAATGTAGTTTGATCAACAATGGTGCCCGATGAGTCTTTTACGATACGTTCAATGCTAATTTGCGATCCATTAGTACCCGTAGTTTGTACGGTTTCAGTCCCCTGCTTTCTTGTCGGATCATTCTTGT
>CAJMOJ010000083.1 GCA_905215035.1 uncultured bacterium | reverse complement strand
ACGAAGATCAATGGGCAGTAAAGAATCGCTATCTTCAATAACCTTGGGGTATTTAAGCTCGAGTCTGTGAACCATCTCTTCGCATATTGAAATATAATCGGTAACGCACTCAAACTTATCACCCTTTATTTTTATACCAAGTTTATCAGCAATGCTCTTGTAGAGGCTCTTTTTGTACAAATAGTGAGACCCTGGATACCGTAAAAACAAATAAACACTCATAGCACGCGGGCTTTGATGATGCTCGCACTCAGGCTGTTTACCTAAAGACGCTTTTTCCTTGTATTCTTGAACAAGCTCCTTAGCAACTTGTTCAAACTGCTTCATACGTGTTTGAAGATCTTCTTTTTCGTTAAAAAGGACATCAACGAGAGCATGACGAGTTTTTTCTGGATTCATCTCAGCAAAATCCTGCAATCGTTCTCTCGGGCGGTAGTACTGGTCTCCGTGAAGAAGATTGCTGGTCCCAGACAGAGCATTCTTAAGCATGACTGCAAAGTTATCAGCATCAGGATTCCAAGCATCCTGAAATTGCTTGACCGCCTCCCATTTGTAAAGTTCTTCGTTGCGATACCCCTCAAACGCATTTGAATACTCTTCAATAAGTTCGTCTAACGGATCTGGTTCGAGAAATCGAAGGTAAAGACGAAGAGCGCCGGTGTAGTCATTGTCCTTATTGCTCATGCTATAAATAGCATTGCGTATCGTGGAGATGGTATTTCTATCTGTACACTCGAAAAGGTTTCCTGGATAGCTTAAGTTATTAATTGCAGGATACGTATTTCCAACATTAGAGATTTTGGTGGAATAACCATTAATCGTATTTTCCGCATATGTAGCACCCTTATCATTTTTTGGCTGAGTAAGTGCCCATTTTTTGAATTCTTCTCGTCTTTCCTCTGGAGTCATATTGCATCCTCAAACAAAATAATTCTTTATCTATTAATTACTCATTCTTAGTATAAGCCGAGATCACAATGAAGATCATCAGTAACCAGAATAGCTATCAGGTTAATAGTCGAGACGCCGATTTATCCCGTATCCTAGCCTACTCACTTTGCGATTCTCGTACTATCGCGAATTACTATTGAGTACCCATACATATGATGCAAACTAGTTGATATCGGCAGACCAAACTCATTGATAACTAAGTTTCTAAATTCAGGACATATAAGTCTTTCGGACGACACCCCAATTTCGAACTCCTGAGTTGCAGTATTAAAACTAATTCGACCATGAGGGACGTCCATATATTCAAACTCGCAGGATATCGGCTTGCAGAAATCCCATAATTCATGATGCTCATAAGGAAGATCGAGATAGCGTCCGCACTTTATGACTTCGCTTGCGTTTCTGTCACATGCAAGACCAAAGAACTCTCCATCAAGATACCAAAACACCGCAAGCATATTTGAGCTACGTGGATACGATGAACATGAATTATATTTTGCAACTACTTCTTGTACTTCTCTTTTTCTTCTCTGCTCTTGATCATCAAATGACTGCAAATTTTTTCCATCTCCAGCAATTGATTTAAGCCTCTCATAAACAACGAACATGGCTTTTGTGCTCAAATCACTATCTTGCGATAATTCTTTATCCAATTGGTCGACATCAAGAGCTTTATCGTAAAACTTCAAACCATCAAGAAGGAGATCACCACTAACCTCTCTTACATCAAAGACATTGCTATCAACCTTCAAATCATCAAGAGCCCATGAATTAATCACTGCTCCAAGAGAGTTCGAGCCACCCATATTGTGGTGATAATAAACACCTGTTCTAAAAGGCTCACTCAAATCAACGATTTTCTCCCGAATTCCCAACAAGCAATCACGCAGGTCGGAAAACTCTGTGGCTAACTCTTCTATTCTCTCTTTTATAAATGACGCTGAGTATGCAATAACGTAAGCATCTTCGGGAATATGCTTACAAAGCATTTCCGCGAGCTCACGCTTCACATTGCCGCCATCGTAAACCTGACCACTATAGTCATCATCCTCTGTTACCCCCGGTACAGACCACTCATCCATACGCACAAAAGAAATATGATTCTTCGGCAGACTCAACCCGGATCTCTCAATTACTCGCAGCGAGTAATTCGTTGGAATAAACTGCCATGGTTTGCACCCATCAAAAGGCGGAATAGCTTTCTGTTCTGCTTTAATATCAAGAAAGTAGAGCGGATAACTCAACTTATTAAGAAACGTGGTAAGCGCGTCACAATCGGCAATTTCCTTTATCCCTTTAACTTCACACTCTACTTGAACGCGTTGTCTTGGATTCAACTTATAATCTGCATAATAAAGATCCTGAAATGTAGTTAAGTCTGCCATATGACGCAATACATACGCATCATCAGCAGATATCCCACTTAAATCATACACGCTAGGCTTAGGTAGTTTTCGCATGCACCAATGCCTATATCCACAAGGATTCGGATACTCGCAGTGCCGTTTTATATAATCATGCTCATCATATCGAGCAGCATCTTGCTTAGTAAGAGAAAGAGTAATGGAAACAGAATGAACCTTATCGAAAGTTCTCTCAGTAATATCCTCTACCAAAAACAATTCTTGCGCATTAATGTTGCCTCGACGCTCGTAATTGGGGTTGATGTGTATAACATATGTACTTTTAACAGAAATCCCACACTGTTTCAAAATCAATAATTGATAAGCAACTTCACGAATAGCGTGCTCCTCCAGCGCTTCTTCAGTCATGATCTTAACAATATGCATCTCCCCATCTACAACGCGAAGAATATCAACAGTACAAGAACAGTCTTTATCACCTATAAATGTTGCGTCGCAAATTACTGGTGTCTTTTCATCAATGAATTCTTTTGTACGTTGGGCAGCAGTCTCAATATCAAACTCGGCACAATCAATTTCTACATGATCTCCAAAGTAACCTTTCGCAAGACTAACAATGGCATCATTGGCAGCAATACGCTCTTTGTCTATTACGGAAGCATCGAACAGCTCAGGAGCATGATCATCGAGCCAAAGAGACCTGCCACACCGATATGCTCGAGCATATCTTGAGGAGGATAATCCTAGGGATTGATTCTCATAATTAGCAATACATTTAGAGTCGCTTATATTATCTACTATTAAGCCACCACCTCTGAAATCATTAGAGTTATCTTGCTGACATGTATCCAATTGCAACAAACGCCGATATAGCCATTGGATAATCAGTCCAATTTCAAATTTTTCAGTATTACTCTGAAGAAAGTACGGTATCCCGTCTCCGTACTCATAATCAAGAATTGTCTCTCCTGGAGCACCAAAGCTGTTTTTAACAACCACAACTCTTGCTTTATCATCACGATTCCAATTCAATGATCCAATTCCTTGTAAACCCCACCATGCATCAGGAGACATATGGTCTTTGCGTAAATGAAGAAAGAACAGCTGAGTATCACAACAAGAAAACCAGGGATCCCATTGTTCGGCGTATTGTCGATAATCTTCAAAACGAGATCCTATTCGCTCCTTTACATCAAAAGAACGTGTTGCGTTATCAAAGACAACAATACATGCTCCAGTTTCTTTTGCTGTAAAATTAAGCGCTCTAGCAATCGTATTTCTCTGAACACGCCAGCCAAGTGCTCCACATTCCTCTCCCTTCTCAAGTATCAAAAGTTCGGGGCTATTAATTACGCAAATTCCGTTATGACAACCAGCCCAAGCAGTGATTGCTGTAGTCGAATTAGAAAGTAGACCATAGCAGGATGGATCAGCATCTATAACGGTCAACGATGACGAAAAGACTTCATTTAGTGCAATGGCATTTTCCCACTCTTTATGTATTTTTTTACTTCGTTCAGTTTCTCTTGCTTTAATAAATACGCCTTGATGTGCGCTTAACATCTGAGAGAGTCTTTTTTGAATAGAAGGATCATATACAATAAGGTCGAGTGAGATAAAAAGAACGGAATAACCTTCGTTCAAAATATTTTGGATAACATCTAAAAGGAATACTTGCTTCTCACTATCAAGACGGCCTTCAACTACATTAAAGCTGCCTGGCCTAAATCCCCCTATGATCTCATCGATTCCCATAAATCCGGTCTTAATTAAATCGCCAGAAGCCACCATTAATTCATCCTCGCGTCAGTTGATCAATGTTTCACTAGCACTTTTTGAAACATAATATCAAAAAGCAAAGTCAGCATATCTATTTTTTCAACCTAACAAGGGACATTAATGGCACTATTCTTTGTATTTCAGCTGCTGACCTGCGTAACGTTAGACAAAAAATAGCCCTTATTCTATAGGAGCACCAAAAAAATGCACACCATAAAGAACAAGGGCTAATAAAGTATTAACTTATAGCGGGAAAACCATTCCGCCACTATAGCTAGCATCAGACAAATCATAAACCAGTCTATAGCTATCATCCCATAGGTCGGTGATAGTTAAAATGTCACCGCTAAATTTAAAGTCGAGAGATCTATTACCCACATCAGGAACTGAGATATTGATAACATCTCCATCCTTATCAATCATCGCACTATCTGCACCTGTACTAACTGCTACTACTTTGTATTCCGCCATTACTATCCCTTTCATTTAAAGTATGTACAATCAAAAACATCTACATAAAACTCATCAAAGTAATTTGCTCATTCATGCTGTCTAGTCAAAAACTCTTTTATTGAATCGTTGAAGACCATTTCATCGAACAGGTGACCTGAGAAGTACTTAATATTGCCAGTCTCGTCAACACAATCTCCGCCATCACGCAGAAAGCGGAACTGCTTTTTTGTAATTCCTGTCACCTCAATAAATATGTCATCCTTTATATAATCATCAAAATTAGCAAAGGTTAGATTCTTGTCCCCATAAGCCGTAATGAAACTCGGAATCACCAGAAAGAATCCACGCAAGTGGTCACGCACCATGTATTCCACGCTGGCTTTCTCTTCTTCAGCCTTGAACATATCGAGTTTTCGCACTACTTCAGTAGGTTTATTCTCAATAACCTCTTTCTTAAACCTATTAACAGTCTCTTTAAGCGTACGAATTGCTTCCTTGAGAACCTTTTGGTACGCATTTCTAGCCTCTTCGATTTCTTCTAAATCCTCGTCAGCATATAACTTGCGATAGTATCTAGCCCCAGCATCAACATCTTGTTGCTCAAAGTTACTAATTGCTCTTGTGAAGAAATGATTAATAGTAGATTCTGACTCTCTAACCAATTGATCACGCGTACTTTTCTTAAAATCGTAAGCTTCTAATGCCTTATCTATTACAACTTTTTCCACCGCTTCTTTTAGAGTTTCCACAACTTCTTTAACACTCTTCTCAATAGTTATTACATCGTTATTCTCCATCATTTCTTTGAATGTAGGTTCAATAACAGCTTCGATGTTCTCGTAGACTTTATCCTCAAAAATATCAGTTACATGGCGCTTGACAGTTTCATCAGAAACGATAATTTCACCTTGATCACTGATGCAATCGCTCAGGTTTTTCATCATATCTACTTGTGTATCAAACCCGCCCTTTTTAACTGGCTTGAGATTCTTGACTATTTCCATAACAGCTACAGGAACAGTGAAGATATTGTTTATATTGCCAAACAAATAATCACTCACAAAGTCATGATGTACCACTTCAATAGACTTTAAGTGCCGTGGTATGGAAAGTATTGATTGAGCATCAATCTCAACCATATCTCCCTGCTCATCTTCCCCCCATACAGGAAAAGAATTCAGCAATTCCTGAATGCTATCTTTGCGCTTCTCCACTGTGTCATTGCTGCCAACAGTACCACTGCATATATTGTTTGCAAATTCATCGTAGATAGTGAGTGCGCGAATCGGATCAAAGTCAAATATGTATGCACGTTCTTTACGAACGCGTTGGGGCACATCATTATGATGTACAGTTGTTTCATATGGAGCCTGAACACAAAAAGTCGCCTGCATATAACTTGACAGGCTTTCTTTATTAGAAAGTATAAAGATACCGGTCCAAGCAGAAATTGCCATCTCTACTGTAAGGCGACCAACAAAAAGAGTGATTGTCTTGGGATGATCCATCATCGCTTTTCGTACTTCATAAAAAGCGGCTCCCGATGCTTTATTCTCGTTAAACTTACCATCTGCAACAACAAGCATAATTTTGTACTCACTAAATATAGGATGCGCTTTTAGTAATTGAGCAAGCGCTCTTGCTGAGGCTGCGCAGTCCAATAGCCAAATCGTATGCGAAAGCTCATCGCGCAATTCTGGAGTACTAAAAGGGTATTTTTTATTAGTTGCTAAAGCATGAAGAAATTTTTTAACTTCTTCTTTGTGTTTAAACTCGGGCATTGCCGCAATTGGGTCTTCTACCCTAAATAATTCGCTTAAGTCAAAAACACAATCTGCACTTGAATTATTCTTAGCAATAGTGGCATCCTTCAGTGATTCCTTTTCAAGCATTAATGGAATTTTATATGTAACCATTTGAGGCTCAGGAAAGGTCTTGTACACATTGAATTCACTATCCTTGAGATTACGCTTGGTTCGCTGTTCATCTATATAAGACCAGGTAAATATTTGCTCTTCATTAAAATGCTTATCGGTAAGCACTTTCAGCGTGGTTTCCGAAAGATAGAGCGTATGTTTGCGTTTGATCTTACGAAATATCGGATCCATATTTTCGGTATTTACGTCTCCTTGACTCTCGTCAATTATCAACAAATCAAACTCGATCTCGCTTATCCAACGCAATTTGTCAAACACGCCATCAAAATACACTGACTCTTTAAGCTCTTGCGAACTTTCAGCAACAATCAAACCTAAATGAGAAATCCCTTTCACTGCCTTCTCATTTAATTGGATTCGCATATATTCTTCATACGTATGAACACTTGGTTTGTTTTTTACATTGCTATTATCTGAAACAAAACAAAAGTCTCTACGCCAACTAATAAATTTA
>CAJMOJ010000082.1 GCA_905215035.1 uncultured bacterium | reverse complement strand
AAGAATCCCTTTATGACAAGGGGGAATTTAAATTATTTATTTTATTCTCCCTAAACGGCTTGAAACGACACTCCATTCATTAGCAACGGTCTTCTTTGCTGCACTCTGAACCACCGGAGCAACCTTATCAAGAGCCTTCAAAGCAAATTTGCGTGCTTGCGGACCTGCCTCAGCAAGAGCAGCTTCAGCAGTTGGACGAGAACGAATCAAAGCAACAACCTTCATCAACCCATCGCGTGCATCCCCTACAATAGCCGCAACTCCTGCCGCATTGCCACCGTTTTCAAAGTACTCAAGCGCTGCGTGACCTATCGCCTGGGTGCCTAAATAGCCCATACCACCTTTGATAGCCCAACCGAGAGCAGGAACAAGACCAACTAAAGAACGAGAAATACCACGGAAGAAGAAAGCACCAGCGAGCATGGCGGCAAGCTCTTTAATACGATCAACATCTAAAGGCTCACCATAAGCTGCTGCAATCTGCAAGACCATCTTTGCTTGATTAATGGTCATAACCGGCATATCTGCGCCAGGAATGAAAATCAAAACGCCAAAGCCTGCATTTTGAATGGAGGTTTTATTGATGGCATCATACGCAAGCGGACGACGTACAAAAGGATAGGCAATGGAGAAAGCGAGTTTTTTCTCCTCAGGCGTGTTATCTACAATCCAAGAGCCAATCAAATCTGAGAGCTTATCGTGTGCCGCCTCAGAGCGATCAGGATCTGCAAAAGACACAATCGCCGAGTCAGGAATGGGTGTGTTTTGCTCTTTGGCAATCGCAGCTACCGCCTGAGCATCTTCACACACAACCATGCAGGGCACCTCATGCTCATCAAAATTCGCAACGAGAGAGCCTACTTCTGGATTGGTTCCCGCAACAATAACCGCCACATCAGTCTCGACTGAAGTATCGGGAGTCTGCGTGGGGAAATAACTCACTAAAACCCGCGAATTTGCGGAAGTAGAATTAAAACCAGAACGAACAAAAACCTGGAACTCAGGATCCACACTCTCATCAATCAGGATATTAACGGAAACCACTGTCTCACGGGCATGCTCAATATCAAGTGCAGCCGTCACGAGCTCCTTAATGTTTTCTACGGGTATATTCATGCTCTCTCCTTTCAGCTACCGTCCATTATGAACCCAAACTGAATTAATTAAGCCAAGCATTACGAAATTGACAACCATAAATGATGATCCGTAACTCATAAACGGAAGCGGGATACCCGTAATAGGCATCAGCCCAATATCCATACCAATATTTTCTAGGATCTGGAATATCCACATACCCGCAATACAGCAGACAATCAGCGTACCAAAGAGATCTGAAGCATTACGCGCGATATTAAACACTAACGCAAGTAAAACAATATAGAGCGCAAGCAGGATAAGCGCTCCAAAGAAGCCAAATTCCTCAGCGTAGACGCAGAATACGAAGTCGGTAGGCGCTTCAGGTAAAAAGCCTAAAGACGATTGGGTTGCTTGCATAAAGCCTTTACCAAAAAATCCCCCTGAACCAATTGCAATCATGGCTTGACGCAGGTTATATCCATCGCCTGATACATCATACGTTGAATCCATAAAGACCAAAAGACGCGAACGTTGGTAGTCTTTAAGCAGAATATCATGTCCCGCAATTGAGTCGAAAACCGGATCAAGCAAAAAGACCGCTACAACAAGCCCTGCAATTACCGCAATAGTTCCTACCAAGAATTTCCAGTTAGCACCACCTGCAATAAGAGCAAAAGCCGCAATAGAAAGATAGACCATGCCGGTACCCATATCGGGCTGCGTCATGATACAGATAAAAGGAATTGCCAAAATACCAAGAACTTTAAGATATTCTCGCAAATCATCTAAACGCCCACCATAGCGCGCCATTACTGATGCCGCCAAAAGCACCACAGTAATCTTGGCAAACTCTCCTGGCTGGAAGCGAATCGGTCCTAATGCCACCCATGATGTTGCGCCTTTTGCCTCAACACCAATAACGGGCAAATGAGGCGCAAGTAATAACACCACATTAATTATAAGAAACGCAAGTGTAAATCCAGAAAGCGCATGGTAGTCAAAACGCGAGATAACAATCATTAAAACGAGACCAACAACAACACCAGAAAGTTGACGGGTGAAAGAATAGTCAGAATCAAAATAGGTTGCGGAATACTGAACAACAAGACCCAATACAACTAGTGCTGCTGCAGAAAGCAAAAACGGAACATTAAAGTATTTAAACCGCTTAGGTTTTACCGCATCAACAACATCAGGATCACGCGGCTGTATCGATGATATTTCATGCATTACTTGTGCCAAAACGCTAACATCCTTACGCTCTTGTTACGCGGTTATCTTTTCTGCTGGAGTATCGAGGGTCCCATCACCATAGCGCAATGCAACATCCATAATCTTTGCTGCAATTGGAGAAGCAACCGAACCACCCGAGCCACCTTCTTCAATAATTAAGGCAAGCGAGTATTTAGGATCTTCAAAAGGCGCATAGCAAGCAAACCATGCAAAGTCCTTCTTGCCCGCAACCTCAGCAGTACCGGTTTTAGCAGCCGCCGACCAGGTATATTGACCAAAGTCTTGCGAAACGCTTGAGTTTTCAAGCGCCACACCACGAAGCGCATTACGCATAATTTCAAAGTTGGTATCCGTAACTTCAGGTGCTTGATCCTCTTGAGTCTCAAATGTAACAACTGTATCACCTAAAGAGTTTTTCACCTCTTTGAGAAGATGGGGCTTCAAGAGTTTACCTGTTGCCACTGCAGCATAGGCGCGTGCAACTTGAATAGGGGTTACCAATACATACCCCTGACCAATAACCATGTTAGAAATATCACCAGGTAGCCATTGCGCCTCTTGTGGCACATCGCGAAAATATTCCGACTTCCATTCCGGAGTGGGAATGCGACCACGCGCCTCACCAGAAAGGTCAATACCGGTGTAGTTATCATAGCCAAATTCTTTAATAAAGTCCTGCATAGCATCATTACCAATAGAGTTACGCGCATTGTAAAAGTCTTTAGCTATTTCATAAAAAACCACGTCACAAGAGTCAATAACACCTTCGCGTAAATCAAGCGTACCATGGCCTGAATGCTGCCAACATTTTTGTGGATACTGTTCGCCAAATCCTGTCCAAGTACCCGAACACACCCAAGTCTTTCCGGCATTAGCAAAACCATAGGTAAGTCCCGCCAAACCAGTAAACGCCTTAAAACACGACGCTGCAGGATAGGTACCTGCAATGGCACGATTCATGAGCGGATAGTGGCTCTCTTCAGTTTGGTAGGCATCCCATACTTCTTGCGAAATACCTCCAATAAACGTCTCAGGTTCATAGGTAGGATAATTTCCTAGCGCAACAATCCCGCCAGTCCTTACATCCATAACCACACATGACGCAGCCGTACCAACATGATTATTCACAAGCTCTTTAAGTGCGCTGTCAACCGCATACTGCACGGGAGCAGAAATAGTAAGATAGACATCCGATCCTTTGGTTGGCTCAACTTCAGAGACAATTTGTTGGATATCTCCTGATGCATCTGTGACAAGAGTGCGCTGTCCGTGATCTCCTGCAAGAACCGAATCATATGATTGCTCGATACCTGATTTACCGACTGCATCACCCATCTCAATACTTCTCCCCTGCTGAACCTCTTTGAGATCATCAGCAGAAGCGGTACCAGTGTATCCCAGCACATGCGCAGCCAACGCACCATACGGATACTGGCGCGTCGAGCGAATTTGCGTTGTAACACCAGGGAGCGCATCGGCATGCTCTGCAATAAATGCCACGGTTTGCAGTGATACATCTGAGGCGACAACACGTTGTGATTGCGCACCTGAAGACGAATCAAGAATACGTGCCTTAACCACTTCATACGGGATGCCACAAATAACAGAAAGACGCAAAATAACATCAGGACGATGAGCTACATCCGCATCCGCAAGTACGGTTTGCACCTGACGATTAGACACCAGCGCATTACCATCAGCATCATAAATGATGCCGCGCGGTGCTGGTGTTGAAACGGTAGTAAAGAGATTTTGCTCTGCCTCTTTTCGATAATTTGCATTATCAAGAATCTGCAGACCAAACAATTTAGTCGTAAGCGCGCCAAACACAACAGCAACAATAGCCCCCATCGCAATAAATCTGTTGCGTAAGCTCTCTTTAGGCATCGTTGCACTAGAAAGCGTAGGGCCTTGTGTGGCATTCATAGTGGTTTTAGGAGCATGCGCAGCTACGCCTACACTTGAAATAGCGTTAATACGCATCTTTTTAGGCGTTTTATCACCAGCACGATTTTGACGGATGCGAAAAGCAAATACAGCCGCAGCCACCAAAACAATAAGCGCTATAAGAGTAACCACAATAGCGGTAAGCATGGTTCAATCCTAGCGATATTTCTGATTGCCTGATACCGTCCATGCATCATGCGTCGCCTGTTCAAGCGAGAGCTTGTCGGTTATCAAACAATAGAGAGCACCAATAACAGCTCCATAGACAGTAGCAGGTAATGCTCGTTGTACAAAAAGATCCATAAAGGGTCCAGAACCTAGCACGGCAAGCACAATAGCAAGAATAACTTGGTATACCAACATGCTTATCACTACTGCAAGAAGAGGCATCGCCAATGTGGTTTTATCAAGCACTTCAAAGGAACGTGAAAGCGCAAACGAAATACCAAGCAACAATGCTGCCGTAAGCCCTAATGGCGTGTTAGTGAGCAAATCAGAGATAAGGCCTAAGACAAAAGCATACCAATACGTGGTATCAGGATTTCTCACAATGGAAAGAACAATTACCAAAGGAACGAGAAAATTAGGATATACCGACATGATTGGCATGATTGGTGCAATAACCACCTGTAAAAGGATCGCAATTGCTGATGCAATCAAAGGAATAATCTGTGCACGCATATGTTTTGCTCTCCTTTCTTAGTTATTCTCACCCTGGGAACCGCCATTCTGGCCATCCCCACTACCAGACTGTGTATCTCCTGATTGCGAACCCGCCTGATCATTTTGTTGCTGAGACTGGTTGGTAAGCTTATCAGGATTTACCTTATCAATAAGCGCTGAGGCACTTGCGCCATCAGTGCTAGCTGCACCCTCATTGCTCATACCAACAACAACGAGCGCCTCTGCAATGTTAGTAAACGACGCATTAGGCTTTACTACAATAGTGCGCGAGGCCGCACCTTGGTGCTGTTCTATTTTAGAAACCACACCAATAACAAGTCCTCTAAAGTAGCCTCCGCCAAGACCCGATGTAATAACTGCCTCGCCTTCTTTAATTTCCACATTGTCGGGAACACCCTCAAGATACAGCGATCCGTCTACGGATCCTTGTAGGATACCCTCTGCTCGTGAAGATTGAATGAGGACAGAAATTCCCGACTGAGCATCAGTCAAGAGACGAACTTCAGAAGTGACCGGAGTTACTGATATTACTTGCCCAATAACACCCGTAGATCCCATGACAGGAAGTCCCACTTTAACGCCTGCATTAGAGCCTGCATCAAGTGTGATGATGCGATTGTATGAGTCCGCAGAATAACCTACAACACGCGTTGCGATAGATTCAAAGCCATACGCATCAGCAAGACCAATCATAGATTCAAGTCGCATTGCCTCTTGGCGATACTCCTCAAGTTCTACAACCATCTGAGTAAGTTTGGCATTGTTTTCACGAAGCTGGGACATACTTTGATCTGAAGCTGTCAGATCCTCTACTGTAGTAGACGCAGATATAGCAAGACTTCCCACGGTAGAGCCTACCGCAGCAAAGGGCGATGTGATGGCCGATGTTGTATCTTGGACACTATGTAGAGGTCCTTGAGAACCTTCACGTACATAGATGCCAAACAACACCAGTGAGATTACGAGCAAAATAACGCAGAGTAATTTACCACTCAGCAGCCCCCCGAAGTTAATCTGTTTTTGGTTCATTTTCAGGGCCATGGCGTGTAGGGTAACTCCTATTTAGAACGCATGAGTATTTGTTTTAGCGCTGTTGGGGTTTCTAAAACCTTCAAACAACCAGTTACAACATTAGTAAGTGCTGTTTCGCTTGTCCAAACGGGGATTTCAAGTTGTTGCGTAAGATAGCGATCCAAACCTGAAAGCAATCCGCCACCGCCAGTAAGCAAAATGCCATTAGAAATAATGTCAGACGCTAAATCAGGATTTGTCTTTTTAAATGTTTCTTTGATATGAACAACCATCTCATCAATGGGTTCTTGCAATGCATCACGCACATCTTCAGATTGGATAGTTACTTCTTTGGGCTGTTCGGTCAAAACATCCTGACCAGAGATAATCATGTCACGTTCACGACCATCTTCAAAAGGCAGGATAGATCCAATTTTGATCTTAATAACCTCAGCAGTACGTTCACCAATTTTGATACCCAACAAGTCACGAAGATGAACAGCAATTGCCTCATCCATGCGATTGCCTGCCAAACGCAATGATGACGAGGTCACAATACCACCCAATGAAATCACAGCGACCTCAGTAGTACCACCACCGATATCAACCACCATAGAACCTGTTGGTTCTGTAACAGGCAAATCAGCGCCCATAGCAGCTGCCATAGGCTCTTCAATCAAATATGCCTGACGTGCTCCGGCCTGAATAGTAGCCTCAAACACCGCACGTTTCTCAACTGATGTTGCACCACAAGGGATACAAACAACAATGCGAGGTTTTGGCTGCCAAGGATAACGACGAGGAGCTGCCTTATTAATAAAGGCGGAAAGCATTGCCTCAGTAATATCATAATCAGCAATAACGCCATCATGGAGGGGGTGTTCAGCTGAAAACGTATCAGGAGTATGGTTGATCATGTTTTTAGCTTCATGGCCAACAGCAAGTACGCGATGAGTATTGCGCTCAATAGCAACAACAGAAGGCTCATTAATGACAATACCTTGACCGGTGATACCTACTAAGGTATTTGCGGTACCTAAGTCGATTGCCATGTCGTAGGAAGCTGACGACGAGGCGTTCTGTAATAAGTCGTAAGGTACATAATATAATACACCTACATACATAACATATAACCATCCCCCTTAT
>CAJMOJ010000081.1 GCA_905215035.1 uncultured bacterium | reverse complement strand
ATTAATTATCCTGTCGTACACGGAAGCGACAATGAGACCTATCTTCATAAATCATTTGATGGAGGACAAGGGTTTTTCTCAAGTGCAGGAACCATCTTTTTGGATGCAAATAATAATCCTGATATGCTTGATCGCAATAATGCATTGTATGGACATCACATGAACGATGGATCTATGTTCGCAACTTTTGCTGACTGGAGTGATACAGCAACATTTAATGAACATCGTAGTATTTATATTCTTACTCCCCGGGGCAATTATCGCTGCATGACGTTTGCGTATGTTAAAACTACAGGATCAGATGCAATCGTGCAGACGCGTTTCCCAACAGAAAATGATTATCAAGCCTATATTCAAGACAAACTTAATCGTTCCTTAGTAAAACAAGAAGGAACGGTTTTAACACTTGAAAACATTAGGCAATCATTCATGTTTTCAACCTGTGAATATACCAATAAAGATGGTCGAGCAATTATTTTTGCAGCGGTTGTAGAAACAACAATTCCTGATGATCCTTATGTAAAAGCAACAAAAGTCGGATCAACTGATATTACTGCACAAGATCAATCGGCACAGCTTGATGCTGCGGCCTAAAGGAGGAAAGAGTGGCTACTTCGCTATATCCTGGGCAAAAACCTGATCGCATGGAAGAGGAATGTGCTGTATTCGGCGTATATGCTCCAGGAGATGATGTAGCACGATTGACTTGTTTTGGTTTACAAGCGCTTCAACATCGCGGCCAAGAATCAGCGGGTATTGCGGTGGGAGACGGTGATACCGTTATGGTATCTAAAGACTTGGGTCTTGTTACGCAGGTTTTTAATGAGTCTACCCTTGCGCCTTTGCAAGGTGAAGTTGCGGTAGGTCATGTCCGCTATTCAACAAGTGGCGGGATTGAGTCGTGGGAAGCAGCACAACCGCATATCTGCGCTATTGATAAGACACTTATTGCGCTTGCGCATAATGGCACTCTTGTAAACACATCAACACTTCATGCAATTTGCGCAGAACACGGAGTTCAATTGCGAGCAAGCACAGATTCTGAAATTGCTGCAAAAATCATCGGAGAGGTTACCAAGGTTTCTCATTCCTTACGCGAAGGAATCAAACAGGCGATGAATCTTATGCGTGGTGCCTATGCAATGGTGTTAGCAAGCCCTGATGCTCTTTATGCCTTTAGAGATCCTCATGGTATCCGCCCCTTAGTGATTGGAGCACTCCCTCATGATCGTGGTTGGGTAGTGTCTTCAGAGACCTGTGGTCTTGATATTGTGGGAGCGCAGTTTGTTCGTGAAGTTGCTCCAGGTGAGATTGTTCGTTTTAATGCTGAGGGTATGGTTGCAGAGCAGGGAATTCCTTCTCGTGAAAGAAGTAGTTGCATTTTTGAATATGTGTATTTTGCTCGTCCTGATTCGGTAATGGATGGGCAAAGCGTCTATCAGGCGCGTCGCGCAATGGGTCGTATTCTTGCTCAAGAAGCACCTGTTGAGGCAGATCTGGTTTTGGGTGTTCCCGATTCAGGTCTTCCTTCGGCGATGGGATTTGCAGAAGAATCGGGAATTCCGTATTCAGATGGCATCGTCAAGAATCGCTACGTAGGAAGAACATTTATTGAGCCAACAGATGAAATGCGTCAAATGGGTATTCGTATCAAGCTCAATCCGTTGCCATCAGTGATAGCGGGTAAGCGTCTTGTTGTAATTGACGATTCTATTGTTCGCGGTAATACGAGCAAAAAGCTTGTTACCATGTTGCGTGATGCGGGAGCCGCAGAAGTACATGTCAGAATTGTCTCTCCTGAGACTAAATGGCCATGCTTTTATGGCATTGATACTGATACACAGGATCAGCTCATTTCAGCCAATATGACTTGCGAAGAAGTTTGTGAATTTATTGGTGCTGACAGTCTTGCTTTTATCTCACTTGAAGGACTTCATAGCGCTATTCAGACAGAACATCCAGGTTTTTGCGATGCATGTTTTTCGGGAGAGTATCCTGTTTCGATTCCAACTGCGCTCAAACAAAAGAGCTTCTTGCCTTAAATTGTTTTACCTCCACGCAAGATGTGCCTACATGATTGTTGGTAAGCTTGTATCATAGACAATATAGTATATGTTGTTTGTATACATGCGCTTACGCAAAGATAGTAGGAGAGTTCATGACTGATCGTATTAAAGTCGATGCAACTGCAACTAATGAGCAAACTAAATGGCCAAGTTGGACATCTCAAGGTCAGACTACAACTTATGCAGATGCCGGTGTTGATACTGCTGAAGGTGCCCGTGCGGTAGAAGCTATTAAGGATGCGGTGCATCGAACTTATCGCGATGAGGTTCGTGGTGATATTGGCGGGTTTGGCGGATTGTTTTCTATTAAAGTCGCCAAACAGATGGTAGATCCCATTTTGGTATCGGGTACTGATGGCGTTGGCACAAAAATCCAACTTGCTAAGCTTGCAGGTAAACATGATACGGTTGGTATCGATCTGGTTGCTATGTGTGTTAATGATATTTTGGCAACAGGCGCTGAACCACTCTTTTTCCTTGACTATATTGCCGTTGGTAAATTATCTAGTGAAGCTGTGGCAGAAATCGTTGGCGGTATTGCTGATGGATGCGAAATGGCGGGTGCTGCTTTGATCGGTGGAGAAATGGCCGAGCATCCTGGTGTCATGGATCCTCATGAATACGACCTGTCAGGTTTCTGTGTTGGCGTTGTTGATCGCCCCGAAATGCTTGATCCAGAAAAAGTTGAGCCGGGAGATATCCTGATTGGTCTTGCTTCTTCAGGATTGCATTCTAATGGATACTCTTTAGCACGCAAAGTATGTGTAGAAGGGAAAACAACGTACGAATTACGTCTTGAGAGAGAAGAGCTTGATGGCGCATGTGTGTTGGATGCTCTTTTAGAACCAACTCGTATTTATGTAAAGCCCGTGCGTAGTGTGATGCGACAACTTCCTGGTGCTATACATGCCCTTGCCCATATTACGGGAGGCGGTATTACTGAAAACTTAAATCGCGCTCTTAATAAGCAGGTTGATGCCGAAGTTCATGTTGGTACATGGGTTATGCCTTCTATTATTCCTTGGGTTTGTCGAGCTGCTCGTCTTGATGAGGTTGAAGCGCTAAAAACTTTTAATATGGGTCTTGGTATGGTTTTGGCAGTTCGCCCTGATAAGGCAGAACAAGTGCTTTCGCTACTAGAAGCAGAAGGTGAAGATGCGTTTGTGGTAGGACGCGTCATTCCTGGGTCAGGAGAAGTAACCTACGTTGACCAAGAGTTGCTATTCGTCACGAATGAAGAGGAATAAAACGTGAGTGCAGTTCAACGCAATCAAACCGCTGGAGGTAAACTTAAAATTGGTGTTCTTATCAGCGGTAGCGGCACTAATCTCCAGGCTATTATTGATGAAATTTTGGCTGGACGTCTTGATGTAGAAATTTCACTTGTTATTTCTTCTCGTCCTGATGCAAAGGGTCTTGAACGTGCTGCTCGTGTTGGCATTCCTACACTTTCGTTGAGTAAAGAATTATATGCAGATCCTTCTGTTGCTAATGAACTTATTGCAACAGAGTTAGTGAAATATCACGTTGATTATGTCGTTATGGCAGGTTATATGCGTATGCTCACCAATGAGGTGCTTATGATGTTCCCAGGGCGCATTCTTAATTTGCATCCCGCATTGCTTCCTTCATTCAAAGGAGCGCATGCTATTGAGGATGCGTTTGCGTATGGAGTTAAAGTAACAGGAGTGACCGTACATTTTGCTGATGCCACCTATGATACCGGTGCTATTATTGCTCAAGAACCTGTGATAATCCGTGAAGATGACACACTTGAAACTCTTGAAGCTCGTATCCATAGCGTTGAACATGAACTCTATCCTCGTGTTCTGCAATGGCTGGTAGAAGATAGGGTAGTGCTCTTAGATGACCGTCGAGTTGAAATACGGTAAAGGCAAATCGATCGTAGATAAAAAGTCAGAAAGCAAGCTTCAAACAAAGGAGGATCAATAATGGCAGATCCAACAATCAAACGAGTGCTGATGTCGGTAACGGATAAAACTGGTATTGTCGATTTTGCTCGAGCACTTGTTGATGAATTTGGTGTAGAGATCATCTCAACTGGCGGTACTGCAAAGGTGATTGCTGAGGCAGGTATTCCTGTAACTCCTATTGATGATGTGACTAAATTCCCTGAAATGATGGATGGTCGTGTTAAGACACTTCATCCTATGGTTCATGGTGGATTGCTTGCAAAACGTGATAATCCAAGCCATATGGCACAAGCAGATGAGCATGGAATTGAGATGATCGATATGGTTGTTGTCAATCTTTATGCTTTCGAAAAAACAGTTTCTTCTGGCGCAGATTTTGAAACCTGTATTGAAAATATCGATATTGGTGGCCCTTCCATGTTGCGCTCAGCAGCAAAGAATTATGCGTCAGTTGCAGTAGTAACTAAGCCAGAGAGTTATGATGCTATTCTTGATGAAATGCGAGCTCATGGTGGTGCGACGCTTTTATCGACACGTCTTATGTTGGCCTATCAAGTATTTAAAACAACTGCTGCTTATGATGGTGCAATTGCAGCATGGCTTGACCAAGCACTCAACAATGGTGAGACTCAGTTTGCAGATACCTGCAAACTTACCCTTACTAAAAAACAAGATCTTCGTTATGGTGAAAACCCTCACCAAAAAGCAGCTTTCTACCAAATTAATGGATATCCTAATGCAGCTCATACACTTGCTTGCGCTCAGCAGATGCAGGGTAAAGAATTGTCTTATAACAATTATCTTGATCTTGATGCAGCATGGGCGGCTGTGCGTGAATACGACAAACCTGCTTGTGTAATTGTGAAGCATTTAACCCCTTGTGGTGTTTGTGAATCAGATACGATTGTGGATGCTTATGTTCGTGCATATGATGCCGATCCTGTGTCAGCGTATGGTGGAGTAATTGCGTTTAATCGCCCTATAACCGGTGAAGTAGTTGAACGTATTTTTAATAACAAGCAGTTTGTGGAAGCGATTATTGCCCCCGAGTTTTCTTTGGATGCACTTGAGATGTATTCATCAAAACCAAATGCTCGTTTATTGCAAACAGGTGGCGTTAATCCTGCGGGTTGTGCATGTGAGTACCGTTCTGTTGAAGGTGGGCTTTTATGTCAAGAGTCTGATGCGGTTGCAGAAGAACCTGAGGCCTTTACGGTAGCTACGACGCGTCAACCAACAGCAGAAGAAATGCGTGATTTGATTTTTGCTTGGAAAGCAGTTAAGTCGGTTAAATCAAATGCAATTTTGATCGCAAAAGATTTGTGTAATGTTGGCGAAGGCGGCGGACAACCCAATCGCGTTAATTCAGCTCGTATTGCTGTTGAGCAGGCAGGTGATAAGGCACAGGGTGCTGTTGCTGCCTCTGATGCGTTCTTCCCCTTTGCCGATGGTCTTGAAGTTTTGGCCAATGCTGGGGTTACGGCAGTAATTCAACCTGGTGGTTCAATTCGCGACGAAGAAGTTATTGAAGCTGCGAATGCTCATAATATTGCTATGGTCTTTACGGGGCATCGTCATTTCCGTCATTAGAGAATGATGCTTTTAGAGCTGTTGTAAGCAAATAACTTTTATGAAGGGAGCGCTCCTATCATAGGTGATAGGAGCGCTTTTTTGGTGTAGTATGCTTTCTTGAGGGGTCAATAAATGTGCTTCAGGTGAGATAAAAACAATCTCGTTAGATCATCGTGATTACGAGACTACTCACCATAAGGAGGGGATAGCATGTATGTGTCCGAGATTATGAACGGATACGGTCCGTTACATGGTGTAAAAGTTGTTGAGCTTGCCGAGTGGGTTGCCGCACCTGCTGCAGTGCGTTGTCTTGGCGAGTGGGGTGCTGAGGTTATTAAAGTAGAAAACCCCGCGGAAGACCCTCAGCGTTCGCAGTGTTATGGATTTGGTGGTCAAAACACACCGACTTGTGATCCAACGTATGAAAATGTGAATGCTAACAAAGACTGGATCAGTCTTAATTTAAAGACCGAAGAAGGCATGGCAATTTTTATGGATCTTTTGTCCGATGCAGATGTCTTTGTTAATGCCCTACGTGATAAAGCGCTGATTAAAATGGGTCTTGATTATGACACCCTTCATGCAAAATTCCCACGTTTGATTTGGGCGCAGATGCGTGGGTATGGACAGTATGGTGCAATGCGTAATGAACCAGGTTATGATGCTGTTTGTTGGGGTGCTCGTGGGGGAGTGAATGCAACATTTAGGCAAGCAGGAGAATCGCCTGCTATCGCACCCCAAGGCTTTGGTGATTTTAATGCTGCTGCTATTTTTGCTGGCGGTATTGTTGCAGCACTATTTAATCGTGAACGTAGTGGCGTAGGTGAAAAGGTTACTACTAATTTGTATCATGTTGCACTGTGGGGTCATTCGCACGGTATTCAGTCCCATCAATTTGGTGCAAGCTATCCCTGCGATCGTGCTGCTGTGCGCAATCCTTTCAATAATACCTATCAATCACGTGATGGGGTCTGGTTTCTAATTTGCTTACCCGACTACAATCGCTATTACAATTCTATGATGACGATGCTCGGGCTTGATGATATGGTTGATGATCCTCGCACATCGAGTCTTGCCGCAATTCGTGAAAACAATTTACAGGAATTGGTTGTGGCTCGCATGGAAGAGGGCTATGCTCAAAAAGATTACGATGAATGGGACAAAATCATGATGGAACAGGAAGTTCCTCATCAGAAGCTTTTTGATTATGCTGATATTTTGGCTGATGAGGAGGCTTATGATAATGATGCCTTGCGTCGTTATGAGTCGAAAGATTTTGGGCCACGCGTGTTTAATACCACGCCGATCCGTTTTAATTCATATGATGATCCACCCTTAATTTTGAGCAAGCCTTGTGGTTATCACACTGAGCGCTATTTGCTCAGTAAGGGATATACGCCTGAACAAATTGCTGCTCTTGAGGATAAGGGGGCAATTCGATGCTGGCATGGGGAGGATCTTGACGATATTCCTGTTTTAGTTTCAAAACGTCAAGCACAAGGGGATGCACCCTGCAATTGGTAATCACGCTTTAGGTGTCACCACTGATCAGCTCTTTTGGAAATTTGGTGACACCTAGAGAAGCATATAGAGAAGCATATAGAGAAGTACTTAAAGAAGTAATACGATAAGAGTACCTCTTTAGAAACGCTATGGAAGAGGTGTTGTGGTGTTACAACGCCGAGAAGTGTGTTCTAGTTTGCATTGTCTTTAATTTGCTTTTTAAGCTCTCGATAATTGCGGATATGCTCAGTAATATTTGAGACATCAAACCAAAGCGCAAACAACAAACAAATAAAAGCGAATGTTGATACAGCCGTATTGGCTCTTGGCGTGAAAAGTAATA
>CAJMOJ010000080.1 GCA_905215035.1 uncultured bacterium | reverse complement strand
ACGTTAGCTATGAAAACAAAAGCATTGTTGAATTAGAAGTTACTTTTTATAACGCAGGAAATAGCGATGGGTTTCTAGACGTTATGGGTTATAAACTCATTCACGAAAGAGGTGATGAATACTTTGTTATAGATTCAGCGCTTTGGCGTCTCGTGGAGGATAATGCTCCTAGTGACGTGGCAGCAATGACGCTTATTCCTGACTCGGAGTACACTACCTGTATTCCTTTTGTACGTAATACTTCTGCTGAACTTGCTTACTCAAGTGATATTGATGACACTAATTGGGATTTATATATTAGCAATGCACCGGTTAAGAATATTGTTGCGGTAAGAACTTCATAAGATTCCTTGCAAGAACAACATTCACAAAACAGAGGACGTCTCTAATTACACAGTATGAGAGATGTCCTCTATGTGTTTTCATAGGGCTAACGCTTGTTTGTTCTATTTAACATGTAAAATGACGTACTCATTGAGGTTGTTGTTTTTTCCATCTGCAAAGTAGCGACTTACCACAGAGACTGATGGCGGAAGAGTGGCTAGAAGCTCATCAATTTCCTCGCTCGTATAACTATGGCAATACCGATACACTCCATCGGCATGTTGCCAGCCTAAAAAGAAATCATTTGCTTGAAGCTGCGTGGCATCAATTTGCTGGTCGAGTGAAAGGGAATTCTTGTTCTGGGTAAACCATTGAAGCGCTTGTTGGTGTGTATGGTTTGCTTTTTGAGCAAACGACGGATCGTTCATGAAACTCCAGAATGAGATAGCAATATAACCACCGGGTCTTGTTTGTGATGCAAGGTAAGCTAGAACGCGCTCTCGCCACTTCTGAAGGGGGATATGGTGGAAGAATCCAAAACAGGCACTGAGATCAACAGTGGGAAGGTTAGAGGGTATTTCATCAATATCATTAAGAATATCCCAGTGATGAAAACTGAGTTGCAATAACGTTTTTTGGGGTAAAGCAGAAGTGTCAAATAGCTCATCGCAAGAATCTATGCATTTAGCATCAAAAATAGTCTCAGGATAGCTACGAGCTAAAAATTGTTCAAAACGGCCATTTCCACAAGCAAGATCAAGAAGAGAGATTAAGGTTCGATTCCAAAAATGGGTAGGTATTTCTTCTGTAAGACGCTTCCAGCCGTTCCAGGGTGATTGTCTTGTTTGAGAAAATGAATCATGAACGTGCGCATAAAACGCATTATTGAGCTTAACGAGAGTATGTGCCGTTTTATTATCCATAGTACTATTGTACCCAAGCTTTGCTCTATGATAGGCGTATGGAAGAACTATTGCTTGATATTGTCGCTCATTTAAAACTCGATCCTGAGTCGGTTGACTTGGACAAATTTGTGCATGCTCATAATCGGGGTCGTGCAGCAGATGAGCGCCCATATTCCAAAAAACGTTTATCGGCGTTTTACTATAAGACGCGCCAAAATGATCCTGAAACGTGGGCATCGTGGGGGATTGATTCTGAAATAGAGAAGCGTCTGATTGCTCTTTTGCAGGTAAAGCCACGACGTAGTGCTTCTGGCGTTGCTACTATTACCGTTATGGCAAAACCGTGGCCGTGTGGTAATCATTGCTTGTATTGTCCTAACGATATTCGTATGCCAAAAAGTTACTTGTCTGATGAGCCAGTGTGCCAGCGTGCCGAGCGCAACTGGTTTGATCCCTATCTTCAAGTTGTGGGGCGCTTACGGGCGCTGAACCAAATGGGACACGTGACGGATAAAGTGGAAATCATTATCTTAGGAGGCACGTGGTGTGATTATCCTGAGAGCTATCAGCGTTGGTTTGTCCACGAAGTATTTCGAGCGCTTAATGATTCAGAAGATGATACGGCCGAAGTAACGGCAAAACGCATTCGTAGTGCATATAAAAAATCAGGCATTTTGTCAGATCGTGATGAAATTATTGCTCAAGTAAAACCTATTCAAGATGCTATCAAGGCACATGATCTTGATTATGATGCGGCTTTCAAAGAGATCTATGCAGCTGATGAGTCATGGCGCACTCTTGCTCATCGGCAAAATGCAACATGGGCCGAAATTGAAGCGGAGCATGTGCGCAATGTGAATGCTAAGCATCGGGTGGTAGGTCTTGTTATGGAGACGCGACCTGAGACGCTTTCCTATCAAACGTTGTATGATTTGCGGCGATTGGGTGCTACTAAAATTCAGATTGGTGTGCAAAGCCTCGAGGAAGCGGTGCTTGCAACCAACACGCGTAAAACGAGTATTGATGATATTAAACGCGCGTTTGTGCTTCTACGTCTGTTTGGCTTTAAGATTCATGCGCATTTTATGGTAAATTTGCTGGGCGCTACTCCTGAAGGGGATAAGGCGGACTTCTTGCGCTTTGTGCGTGAACCTGATTACCTACCTGATGAAATTAAGCTCTATCCGTGTGCACTTGTTGCAGGAACAGATCTTTGTCTGGCTTATAATGCTGGCGATTGGGTTCCTTATGATGAAGACACTTTGCTTGACGTTCTTGAAACTGATGTTGCCAATACACCGCCTTATGTGCGTATTTCACGCATGATCCGTGATATTTCTGCACATGATATTGTTGCTGGTAATAAGAAAGCGAACTTGCGCCAACTGGTGGAAGAGGATATGGTGCGCGAGGAGCGTCCAATTCAAGAGATTAGAGCGCGTGAGATTTCAACGAGTGAGGTATCACTTGAGAATTTAAAGCTTGATGAAGTGGTGTATCACACGAGTGCGAGCGAAGAATACTTTTTACAGTGGATTACGCCTGAAAATAGAATTGCTGGTTTTTTACGATTATCACTTCCTCATCAGGATATGCTTGATGATTGGGAAATGCATGCTCAACAAGAAGGTATCTCGCTTCCTATTAAACGCGATCAGGCAATGATTAGAGAAGTGCACATCTATGGCTCAGCAGTATCTATTCATACGCTCGGACGAGGAGTGCAACACTTAGGGCTTGGACGACGTGCTATTGAGCGTGCCTGTGCAATTGCTTATGAGGCAGGGTATCGTGCAATAAATGTTATTAGCGCTATTGGGACACGTGGATATTATGAGAAACTTGGATTTAAGCAACGTGGACTATATCATACCAAGTCGCTGATGGAAGATACGAGTAGAGAGGCGCAATAAGCAAATGGCTGAAGTTGCCTACACGCAGCATCATTCTCGCATGGCGCGTATTAAGCGCGTGCTGTTGATTGTGCTTTTTTTGAACTTGGCTGTTGCGCTTGCTAAGTATGGATATGGGAGTTATATGCAATCGGCGGCTATGCGTGCTGATGGTATTCATTCTTTCTTTGACTCAGTGGGCAATATTGTTGGTTTAATTGGGATCTCAATGGCGGCACGTCCCGCTGATTCAAGTCATCCGTATGGACACCATAAGTTCGAAACATATGCGTCGCTTTTTATTGGTGCTCTGTTAATTCTGGCTGCTGTGGAAGTTGGTAGCTCCGCTATTACTGATATTGTTTCCCATGACTCTGTTACTGATGTCACTATTGCATCATATGGCGTGATGATTGCCACGTTGATCGTAAATATATCAGTTACCACCTACGAACATCGTTGTGCTAAAAGATTTGGTTCTGAAATTTTGGCCGCTGATGCATCTCATACGCTATCGGATGTATTAGTTTCTCTTGGGGTTATTGTGGGCTTTATTTTAGTTCAGCTAGGCTTTCCCCTTGCTGACCCCATTATGGCGCTCATCGTTATGTGTATGATTCTCTATACAGCTTTTAATGTGTTTAAAACGGCATCATTTACCCTGGCTGATCATGCTCGTATCCCAGAAGATGACGTTAAAGAACTTATTGAATCAATTGATGGTGTCCGTAATACGCATCGTATTCGTTCGCGTGGAACACAAGAAGAGGTGTTTTTGGATCTACATATTATTGTTGATCCAATGATGACCGTCCAAAAAGCACATACTCTATGCGATCAGATCGAAGAGGGTATCAAACAACAATTTCCCAGTGTTAAAGATATTACTATTCACGTAGAGCCTGATGAACGCAGTAGGGAAGAGTCTTAGCAGTTAAGCGCAATCAGTGTCTTCGTAATACCTGGTGACGGTTGGATTAGCTTCAATATATGAGCGTAAAAGCTCCAGATAGCGTAGTGCAAGCATACTTAACGGATTTTGTTCATGATGAATATATCCCACAGTCATTTTTTCATCTGATTGAAGCGGTATAGCAACAATACCCGTGTTCATTTCCTCTGAAAGTACACCTGTTGAAATCGTATAGCCGGTATGATGGGTAAGAAGATTGGAAAGTGTTCCTCGATCAGAAATTGCGATTGTTTGTTTATGACTGAAGTGTGATAGGGGTTCTTCAGAGAAGAAAAAAGAGTTTTCGGTACCTTGTTCAAACGAATAGCGCGGATAATCTTCCAAATCAGCAGGCGTAATAAATTCTCTTTGTGCGAGGGGATGATTTTCTCCTACAAAGACGTGGGGGTCTGCTTGAAACAAAGGGACAAATTCAAGACCGGCACTTGCAAATGTTTTAGTAAGTACATTGTTGTTGTAATTAGATAGATACAAAATTCCCAGTTCTGACCGGAAATTTTTAGTGTCTTCTATAATTTCTCCCGTACGCGTCTCTCTAAATTCAAAGTCGTATTCTTCTGCTTCAAACTCTTCACAAAGCTCAATAAAAGCTTGAAGAGTAAAGGCGTAATGTTGAGTAGAAATAGCAAAACGACCGCTCGCGTTATTCTTGTTATCAGAATAGCGTCTTTCAAGAAGATCAACCTGTTCTACTACTTGTCGAGCATAGCCTAAAAATTCAATTCCGTCGCTGGTTAGGGTGATTCCTCGATTAGTACGGTTAAAAAGCGCTATACCAAGTTCTCGTTCGGTTTCCTTGATAGCACTTGATAAAGACGATTGAGATACAAAAAGGTTCTGTGCTGCTGCGTTGATAGAGCCGCTCTCTGCAACTTCAATAATATATCTAAGTTGTTGCAGTGTTACTTCAGAACGCATTCATACACTCCTTTAGTCAATCGTTGAGCATATCTGCAAGAGGCAGTTTTTCTCTTTAGGTGATGCTATAAAGATTATAGCTAAGTACAAAGCAGGCAATGCTGATATAAACAAAAAGCCCATCGGCATATAACCGATGGGCTTTGAGTAGGTGATTATTGGTAGGATCTTAGAAAGAAGGAACTACTGCACCGTTATAGTTTTCAACAATGTACTCACGAACAGCGTCAGAATTAATAACCTCTACGAGTGCCTTGATCTTGTCTAAGTTCTCATTGCCCTCTTTAACTACGATCAAGTTAGAGTAGGTTTGAGCAGCAAGACCATTTGGATCCTCAACAGCGATTTGCTTGTCCATGAGGTTTCCTTCAAGAGCATAGTTTGCGTTTACTGCAGCTGCGTCAACATCATCAATAACGGTTGGGACAACTGCGGCTTCAAGCTCGCGAATTTGAAGGTTCTTTGGGTTTTCTACAATGTCGTTGATTGTTGCAGTGATGCCAGCATCTGGATTAAGCTTGATGAGACCTTCTTGCTCTAGCAAGAGTAATGCACGTGCTTCATTGGTGGTGTCATTGGGTACAGCGATAGTTGCTCCATCAGGAATTTCTGCAACATCAGTATACTTTGTAGAATAGAGACCAAATGGCTCATAGTGAACAGAAGCAACGCTTACTAAATGAGTTCCTTTTTGTTCATTGAAGTCCTCCAGGTAAGGTCCATGCTGGAAGTAGTTTGCATCAACTTCGCCCTCTTCGGTTACGGTGTTAGGCTGAACATAATCAGTAAACTCTTTTACCTCTACGGTGTAGCCCTTATCTTTAAGAGCAGGAACTACAACGTCATTTAAGATCTCAGCATGAGGAGTAGGAACTGCTGCAATGGTGATGGTCTTATCTTCTGAATCAGAATCATTTGAGCAGCCAGTAAGTGCGGTGATGCAAAGAGCAAGAATGGCTGCAAATGCAACTACTGCGAACTTCGAAAAACGTTTAATGCTTGTCATTGATTACATTTCCTTTCATTTCTCCGGGGGAATAACATATTTGTTTTGAAGCAGAATTCATAATAAGACAACGTTTTGAGGGGTCAAGAGGATTGGTTATCGTCAAAAATGCTAACTAGTTATTAGTAGTGGTTCTTGCCTGAGTGATGGTGCTAAAACCTGCGTTATCTGATAGGCTTTGCAAAGCAGTAGAAACGAGAAAGTGAGGTAACAAGCGTGCATTGGCAGGGTTATATTGGCGATGAGGCAACCTTACAGGCGACTCATTCAGTGCCAGCTCATTATATTTCTGGTTATCCTATCGGGATAATTGCGGTTGACTTGGTTTATCCAAAGCTTCCAGGAAATGTTGTCAATGCCACAACGTTCCCCTTTCCGGTGTTGTATAAAAAGGTTTCTTTTGAGATTGAGCAGCTTTTTGAAGGAGCGGAAGAGCTTGAAGAGCAAATTGTGCAGGCTGCTCGCGAGTTAGAAGCTGAGGGTGTACGAGCTCTTGTTGGCGCATGCGGTTATTTTGTCCATTTCCAAAAACAAGTAGCTAACGCAGTTTCTATTCCCGTTTTTATGTCGAGTCTCTGTCAGCTTCCTCTTATTCAACTCGGTTTGAAAGATAACCAAAAAATCGCAGTATTTGCTGCAAGCGGTGATAACATCGTAGCGCCTGTTATTGAAGGAGTAGGGGGATCGTTCAATAAGCTTATTGTGCAGGACGTAGGATCATTGGAGAGTTTTGCACCAATTCGATGGGGTAAAACAGAGCTTGATAATGAAAAGCTAACTCATGATCTAGTCGATCTTGCTCTTGGTCTCAAGCAGCAAAATCCTGAAATAGGTGCTATTCTGCTTGAATGTAGCGATTTGCCACCCTATGCTTATGCAATCCAACGAGCAACGGGCCTTCCAGTTTTTGATTTCATTACGCTTATTAAATGGGCTTTTACTGCTGTGGTTCAAAAACCGTATTACGGATACTTCTAAAACTATTTCTAAAACCGGATTCGCGTAATTTCTAACGGAATTATTAGCATTAATCTATTGACGATAAGGTTGAATCTAGTATACTAATCAACCGCTGAACAAAGTAATTGCCTCATGAGGGCGGTTAGCTCAGGGGGAGAGCGCTACCTTGACACGGTAGAGGTCACTGGTTCGATCCCAGTATCGCCCACCATTTACTTTGCTCCATAATGCGGACGTGGCTCAGCTGGTAGAGCACAACCTTGCCAAGGTTGGGGTCGCGGGTTCGAACCCCGTCGTCCGCTCCATGAAATTCTAAAAGGTCGCCATGAGCGGCCTTTTTTATTGCTGTATAAGACGATCATAAGATGCTCTACTCCTAAAACCAGAAAGGTCTTCACTTTTGCAAAAATAAGGGTTGCGCTGGTTCTTCTATTTTGTATAATAGACAGGCACGCGGACGTGGCTCAGCTGGTAGAGCACAACCTTGCCAAGGTTGGGGTCGCGGGTT
>CAJMOJ010000079.1 GCA_905215035.1 uncultured bacterium | reverse complement strand
ACAATGTTTTTGATGCACGTCGTATGATGCCCTATACCAAATAGGGGATTGATGTGTTTACCTGCAAGAGAACATGTTGTGTAAACCATGGATAGATAAAATACAACACCTATAAAACATGCATTCGTAAACAAAGTGGTAAAGTCTGTTGAACACATATTGGCGGCACAAAAATTATCGGTACTATATCACTACACTCTATATCACTACGATATACAACACGTATTTTAGATAGGTTTTTAGTTCCAGGAAGGCAAGCGCATGGCTATTACAATTGATCGCGGAAAAAATGGCACGTACGTTGTTACTGGTGCCTGCATTGATATTGAAATGATGGTATTAGGTCCTATTCAAAATAATACCTATTTATTAAGCGATGGGACTGCTCTAATCTGCGTTGATCCTGCTGATAACGTATCCCAAATCCTTCGTGCAATGGGGGATAGAAAACTCGATGCGATTTTTGTAACCCATCATCATTCTGATCATGTGGGCGCACTTAAAGCGCTTCGTGATAAAACGCAAGCTCCCGTATATGCTTCTGCTCTTGATGCTCCTTTGATTGAGGAGCGCATTGGGGATGATCCTAGTATGCCTGTGGATGCGTGTCCTGTTGACGTTAAACTCAAGGATAAAGAGGTTGTAAGTATAGGTATGATGGAGTGGAAGGTTATCTTAACTCCTGGTCATACTCCTGGTGGGATTTGTTTCTATCTTGACTCTCAATATGGAATACGTGTTCAAGATTTCAATGTCTTAGTCTCAGGTGATACGCTTTTTGCTGGTTCTATTGGCCGTACTGATTTTGAGGGTGGAGATGACAGAGCTATGCGCCAGTCGCTTAAGAAACTCTCTCAACTTCCCGACAATACGCTTGTTTTGCCTGGTCATAATTCCCTAACGACTATCGGAATGGAACAAAATAGGGTTTTTAGCTTTTTCATCTAACCTAGATATTTACTCGTTTCATCATTTCTTAGTGCAAGCTTTGAGGTTACGGTAAAATAGTAATGACATAAATCGCGAATTAAAGGATTGACGTGGAGTTTCTTCCTTTTATTACAGAGTTAATTCAATCACCCATTCTTTTAGTTATTACTGCTCTTTGTGTAGGCGTTATCATTGTTAATGGTGCAACTGATGCACCAAACGCAATTGCAACGGTAGTTTCAACACGTTCACTTTCTCCGCGAGCTGCAATTATTATGGCTGCTACCTGCAATTTCTTTGGTTTGCTTGTTATTACGCTTGTTTCGTCAGCTGTTGCAGCGACTATTTTTAACATGGTTGATTTTGGGGGCGATAGCACGCATGCGCTTATCGCGCTTTTAGCGGCTATGGTTGCCATTATTGTCTGGGGTGTTACTGCTTGGTATTTTGGACTCCCTACTTCACAAAGTCACTCACTGATTGCTGGACTTACTGGTGCGGCTATTGCATTGCAAGGTGGAATTGGTGGCATTAATGGGGCAGAGTGGATGAAAGTAATCTATGGCATTTTGCTTTCTACCTTTATGGGCTTTGCTTCTGGATGGCTTTTATCAAAACTCATAGAAAAAGTTTTTAAAAACGCATCACGTCAAAAAACGGATAGTTTTTTTAAGTGGGGCCAAATCCTTGGTGGTGCCGGTGTTGCTTTTATGCACGGTGCGCAAGATGGACAAAAGTTCATGGGTATTTTTCTTCTGGCAATTACTCTTGCAACGACAGGTATGACCAGTGGATCATCTATGGATTTACCTGTTTGGCTTATGGTGTTTTGTGCGTTATGTATGGGTATTGGTACTGCAGTAGGTGGGCAGAAAATTATCAAGTCAGTTGGCATGGACATGGTCAAACTCGATCGTTATCAGGGGTTTTCTGCGAGCATGGGAACCTTTATTTGTTTAGTAGTTTCCACATTTGGTGGTCTGCCCGTTTCAACAACACATACAGCATCGACTACTATTATGGGTGTTGGAGCTGCACGTCGTAAGTCTGCGGTTAAATGGGGTATCGCAATCGACATGGTTAAAACATGGGTGTTAACGTTTCCTGGTTGTGGGCTTATGGGATTTGTCTTTGCTAAAATTTTCTTACTGTTTGCTTAAAGGAGTGCGGTAATGTCTAAGTTATCTAAGAAAAAGAACAAGAAAAAACTTGATTATTTTGAGTCTTTTTGCAAACAGATCGAGCTCGCTTCTAAAGAGGCAAAGCTTTTGCAAGAGGTAACAAAGACATTTGAAAAGGCTGAGGCTCTTGATAAAAATATTGCTGCAGCACATGAGATCGAAAATGATGCTGATGCGGTATGTCATGCAGTTTATGATGCTATCCTTCCTGATTTTGTGACACCGATTGATCGCGAAGACATTTTGAGTCTTACTAATAGTCTTGACGATTTAACCGATCGTATTGAAGAAGTAATCCAGTCGTTCTATATGTACGATATTCACTTTATGCCCAAGGGTGCTGAAACATTTGCTGATATTACTGTTAAGTGTTGTGATGCACTTCTTGATGCAATGAAAGATTTTAGTAACTTCAAGAAGAACCCTAAAAAGCTGCAAGCTAATTTCACCCTTGTAAATGATCTTGAAGATGAGGCTGATGCGCTCTATATGCAAGTCATGCGTTCGCTTTTTACTGAAGATCGTGAAAATGCTATGCGCGTATTGGTGTGGTCACGTATTTATACTACGATGGAAGAAGTGGTTGACACCTGTGAAAGCATTGCAGAATTAATGAATTGTATTGTTCTTAAGCATGGCTAAAATCCCTGTTATTCCCTGAAATTACATTCGGCTAAACCCCGTCTATTGCATTAATCTGCTCGTGTACAAAACTCACTGTATCCATTGGGCTTGTTTGCTTCATTATGGATACCGTAAGCTTAAGTCATCTCTAACAGAAAGAAGACAATGGCACTCGTAGTTGCTAAATTTGGGGGCACCTCTGTAGCGTCACCAGAACGCATCCAAAAAGTTGCTCAACGCCTCATTGAAAAGAAATTAGCAGGAGATGATGTTGTCGCTGTAGTTTCAGCTATGGGTAAAACCACTGACGAATTAGTTGGACTTGCTGCGGCTCTTAATTCTGCTCCTTCTAAACGAGAAATGGATATGCTGTTATCCACAGGAGAACAGGTCTCCATGTCTTTGCTTGCAATGGCTATTCAAGCACGGGGTTATCAAGCGATTAGTTTTACTGGCTGGCAAGCAGGTATTCAAACTGATGATGATTTTTCGCGTGCAAAGATCGAAGATATTCATGCAGACCGCATTGCGCAGGCGCTTGAAACTGGTGCAATTGTTGTCGTAGCTGGTTTTCAAGGTTTGAGTGAAGACGGCAATATTACAACATTAGGGCGTGGTGGATCTGACACAACAGCAGTTGCCCTGGCTCATGGTATTCATGCTGATGTGTGTGAAATCTATTCAGACGTTGAAGGAATCTATTCGGCAGACCCCCGCGTTGCTCCTCGTGCTCGTAAGTTAGATGTCATCTCCTATGATGACATGCTTGAGCTCTCCAGTTCAGGAGCTGGTGTTTTGCAATCACGCGCGGTAGAATTTGCGCGCAAATACAACGTTGTTATTCATTCGCGTTCTGCTTTCTCAGATGCAGAAGGCACGCTTATCAAGGAGGTAGATCCTTCCATGGAACAGGCTGTCATTTCTGGCGTTGCTCATGATACTTCAGAAATGAAAATTACCTTGCGTGGTTTGTCCGATGAAACGGGAACTGCTGCAAAGGTATTTTCTGCGCTTGCAGCAAA
Source organism: uncultured bacterium (assembly GCA_905215035.1). Lineage (GTDB taxonomy): Bacteria > Actinomycetota > Coriobacteriia > Coriobacteriales > Eggerthellaceae > Anaerotardibacter. Next base: position 4,078 of record CAJMOJ010000079.1, on the reverse strand, counting down.
TAAGGTATCAGTTGATATGATCATCCAAAATGCCGTAAGCAATGGCTCGGCAAATATTACCTTTACGTTCCCTAGTTCTCAAAAGGATTTAGCGCTTGAGGTAATTGACAATATTAAAGACCAGCTTGGCATTTCAGAGGTTATCCTTTCTGAAGACATTGCCAAGGTTTCTCTTGTAGGAACGGGCATGAAGTCAAGTCCTGGTGTTGCAGCAAAGGCGTTTGGTGCTTTAGCTGATAATCAGATCAATATCCAAATGATTTCAACAAGTCCTATCCGTATTTCTGTTGTTGTCGATGGGTCGCAGGTAGGAGCAGCGGTGCGTTGTCTCCATACGGCGTTTGGTCTTGATTCGGATAGCGTTTTTGAAGAAACGCAGCTTTCTGAGGAAGAAATTGCTGCCAAAATGAATAAAGGAAGGTAAGAGATACATATGGCTTGGACTAAAGAAATGCCTGCAAATCCTGTTGTTGCTGTTTGTGGCGCAACCGGAGCAGTTGGTCGTGAATTCTTAAAAGTACTCCATGATCTTGATTTTCCCGCTTCAGAGGTTCGCGCTCTTGCTTCCTCTCGTTCAGCAGGCAAAACGCTTCCTTTTGACGGATGCGGTCAAGTTCCTGCAGGGGATCTTATCGTTCAAGAAATGACCGATGAGGCTTTTGAGGGCGTTGACATTGCTCTTTTTTCTGCCGGCGCTTCAGTCTCTAAGGTATTTAGAGACGCTGTCGTTAAAGCAGGCGCTGTTATGGTTGACAATTCAAGTGCATTTCGTATGGATGAAGATGTACCGCTGGTTGTTCCTGAGGTAAACCCTGAGGATGTTTCGTGGCACAATGGCGTTATTGCCAATCCGAACTGCTCTACCATTCAGATGGTTGCATCCTTAAAACCACTTCATGACCTTGCTCCTATCAAGCGTGTTGTCGTTTCTACCTATCAAGCCGCTTCGGGCGCTGGCGCTGCTGCAATGGATGAGTTGTATGCTCAGACAAAGCAGTTCCTCGAAGATGATGAATTAACCATTGACGCTTTTGCTCATCAGATCGCTTTTAACTGCATCCCTCACATTGATGTATTTATGGATGATGCTTCTACTAAAGAAGAGTGGAAGATGGTTGTTGAGACCAAAAAGATTATGGGCGATGAGTCCATTGAGGTGGCAGCTACCTGCGTGCGCGTTCCTGTTCTTCGTTGCCATGGTGAGGCAATCAATGTTGAATTCAAGGAGCCTATCAATGTTGATGAAGCACGCGTAGCTCTCGAGAATGCTCCTGGCATCACCGTCATGGATGATACCGACAACAATGTTTATCCAATGCCCGGTCTTTTGGCGGGTACTGATGGCGCTTATGTTGGTCGTCTTCGCAAGGATACTTCTGTTGAGAATGGCCTTGCTTACTGGAACGTTGCTGACCAGATTCGCAAAGGTGCAGCGCTCAATGCAGTACAAATTGCTGAACTGTTATTACCTTAGTAAAATTATTATCTGTACGAATGAGGCTCATCTGTTCAAGTACAGAACAGATGAGCCTCATTTTTTTGATCCCTATCATCTTGGTCAGTGTTTGTTTAAAAATGTCCAGTAAATAAGAACTTCAAACGTTGCATAAATGTGGTCTTAGGGAAGGTAGGAGGTAGTACTTGTAGTGCTGCTTCTTGCGTGCCTTGTGAAGATGTTTGCTGTTCTGTTTTTTGTGGGGTCTCGTTGCTTTCAATTACGGTTGCTTGAACACGTTGAGGCTGTTCAGAAAATAGGGGTTTAGTTTCTTCGCTTGAAGGCTTTGAAGATGAAGCGGCTGCAATAGAATCATCAGGATCTGTAGATGTATTGGTTTGTGTAGTTGTTTGCTCATTGCCTTGTGCAGCGAGGTTATGGAGCGCTACTTGGGCTTCTTCAACATACTTTATAGTGGACTCTTGCTGCGTTGGCTGCGTAGCGTCTAGACTGGGGTCTTCTGCCATTGTCTCGGCCATGTCTTCGCGAGCAATTGTGTGTATTGACCGCTCTTCTGCCATTTCTTGTTCGGGGGTTTGCTCGGGAGTAGGATGTTCAATAACAGGGGTTGCGGGTGGCATGGGTGTTACTTGTGGATTATGCTGCATTGAATCAATGTCGCGAATTTTTTGCGCGCGTGCCATTGCAGAACGTTGTGCTTCTCGTTCTTCGCGCTCAAGAACGGCTTCTTGATAGTCGTCAGCTGCTTTTTTAATGAGGTATGCTTGCGAATCAAATGAGTCAATAGCTCCAGATTCGTCATCTTCATCAGCAAAGAACTCAAGTGGGGTGTATTCAAGATTTGCTTGAAGCATTCTGAGTTTTGCTGTATCTGAAAGACATGCTTGCAGATAGTCGAGAATATCTTGCTTGAGTTCTTGAGAACGAATTGGCCATGCAATTTCAATACGCTTGTCCATATTGCGTGTCATAAGATCAGCCGAGGAAAGATAGACTTCCATTTCATCAAAGGTACCAAATCCATAAATGCGACTATGCTCTAAAAGACGACCTACAATTGAAACAACCTCAACGTTGTCGGTATAGCCATCAACCATAGGAATAATACAAGAGATACCTCGTACAAAGAGTATTGTTTTTACACCTGCTTGTGATGCCTCAGCAATTTTGTCAATGATGGCTTTGTCGGTAATAGAGTTGGTTTTAAAGAGAAGACCATTTGGTTTTCCAGCTTTAGCGAGCGCGATTTGTTCATCGATCTTATCTAGGATCATAGGTTTGATTTGCAATGGTGCAACAGAAAGAACCTGGTAGTTATTAGAGGTGTTTTCAAGATTCATATTGCGGAAGAACTCGGCTGCATCTCTGCCAATTGCTTCATCAGTAGTAATGTAGGAAAAGTCCGTGTAGAGTTTTGAGGTTTTTTCGTTGTAGTTGCCCGTACCGAGTTGTGTAATATGCTGCAAGCCTTTATCGGTATTGCGTGTGATGACGCAGATCTTAGAATGAACTTTAAAGTCATGAAATCCGTAAATAACATTAGCGCCAGCTTGTTCAAAGCGTTGTGACCAATCGATATTATTTGATTCATCAAAGCGCGCACGAAGTTCAAAGAGGGCAGTAACTTCTTTTCCGTTTTCAGCAGCAGCAAGAAGTGCCTCAGCAAGATGAGATTGGCTTGCCAAACGATACAAAGTAATTTTGAGTGAAATTACGGATGGATCAGTAGAGGCCTCTCTGAGCATTTGAATAAAAGGATCCATGCTCTCATAAGGGTATGAGAGCAATTTATCGGATTCACAAACTTGCTCAATAATAGAACGACGGCGATCAAGACAAGCAGGCCATGATGGAGTAAAAGGTTCATTAGTAAGTTCTATGGCTATATCTTCATCGACAAGAGCGGGAAGTCCCCATGCATAACTCATATCAAGAGGCACGCTTGTTACGAAAACTTGATTAGGGGTTAAGTTTAAGTGTTTGAGTAAGAACTTTTCAGTCACACTTGATAAGGGGATGTCGGTCTCAAGACGAACAGGTGCTAACCGTGCACGTTTCTTTAGAATTCGCTTCATGTGCTCACGGTAGTCATAATCAATTTCATCAACGCCTTCGTTGGCATCAATATCAGCGTTGCGGGTAACGCAAATAACGCTTGCACGCTTAGTGACATACATGGAAAAAACTTCATCGACAATCAGCTTTAGCGCTTCTTCGAGAAGAATAAATTGTGTGCCATCTCCAGGAAGCGATATCACTCGTTTTGCTTGACGGGGAAGAGGAATGAGACCAAAGGTGGCATCATCAGCACCTACATTTTTGGTTTTCTTTTTGTTTTTACCGGTATCATCTGAGTCTTTTGATTTAGCGCGACGCTCTTCTTCATCAAGGCGCAGTAAGACATAGAGTGCGCCATTTTCTAAATGAGGAAAGGGGTGGCGTGCGTTAATGACTTGAGGTGATAGATAGGGCATTACGCTTGATTGAAGATAAAGGTGTAAGTAGTTGCGTTGCTCGTCGGTGAGCGTATCAAGTGTTTTTTGTTTAATCACGTATTGTTCTCGCTGATGAAAAAATTTGGTATAATTGTGTTCTGGCTAGGGCTTAAGGTCAAGGCAGGGA
>CAJMOJ010000078.1 GCA_905215035.1 uncultured bacterium | reverse complement strand
AAACAGGTAGAATACCCATGCTAGATATGAATAACCATAGAGAACTGAGAGGTATCTATGCTTGAAATAAAGAATTTAGTATTTGACGTGCCCGTAAGCGAAGACTCAACCAAAACTAAACGTATTATTGATGACCTTTCTCTCACTATTGATGATGATAAGTTTGTGGTTATCACCGGACCAAACGGCGGCGGAAAGTCAACGCTCGCAAAATTGATTATGGGCATTGAAACCCCCACGTCGGGATCCATTACGTATAACGGACAAGACATAACTCACGCTTCTATCACTGAGCGTGCACAACTGGGTATTGGATATGGGTTTCAACAACCAGCGCGCTTTAAAGGGATGAAAGTAAAAAAGCTGCTTGAACTTGCTGCAGGACATCGACTACCCATGCTCGCTTGCAATGAGTATCTTGCACAAGTTGGTTTATGTAGCGCAAACTACCTTACGCGAGAAGTAGATAAATCGCTTTCTGGCGGCGAACTTAAGCGTATTGAGATCGCTACCGTTCTTGCTGCTAACCCCAATCTTGCAATTTATGACGAACCCGAAGCAGGTATTGACCTTTGGAGTTTTGACCGTCTTACTCAAACATTTGAATCGCTGTACAAAAATCAAGAAGGCAAAACCATCGTTATCATTTCTCACCAAGAACGTATTATCACGCTTGCTGATGAAATTATCTGTCTTGAAGCAGGACGCATCAAAATGCAAGGACCAGCACAAGAAATCATTCCCTCACTTGGATTTATTCAAAAAGACAATCCTCATTGCGCTCTCACTGAGCCAACTGAGCTTCATATCACTGAAATCCCCACAACATGTTAGGAAGATATTATGGCAGTCGACTTATCTCCTATTGACGCAGATTTACTCAAAACCCTCACGAGCGTCCACGGAATTCCTGAGGGTGCCTACAATATCCGCAAAGATGGCGAACTACTAACTCGCCACTCTTCTGCCAATATTGAAATCTCTACTAAAACTGACCACCCTGGTATTGATATCCGTATTAAGCCAGGTACCAAGGGTGAAAAAGTCTACATTCCTGTTATTCTGTCTCGCGCTGGTATTAAAGATGTGGTGTATAACAATTTTTATATTGGCGATAATTGCGATGTGACCATTATTGCAGGGTGCGGCATTCATTCTGACTCCCATGAAGCAGCGCAACATGACGGCATTCACACGTTTTATGTAGGCAAAAATGCTCGTGTTAAATATATTGAACGCCACTACGGAGAAGGTAGCGGTACCGGTGAGCGTATTTTAAATCCAGTCACAAAAGTATTCCAAGAAGAAAACTCATTTTGCGAAATGGAAATGACCCAACTGCGCGGTGTAACCTCAACAATTCGCGACACTGATGCAGAGCTAGGTGCAGGAGCAAAGCTTGTTCTTACTGAAAAGCTTTTGACCCACGACAAGCAACACGCAACATCAAATATGAATATCCGTCTTATGGGAAAAAATTCCAATGTTCAGGTTATTTCACGTTCGGTTGCCATGGATGACTCAGTTCAAATTTTCAATCCTCTTGTGACTGGTGAAGATGCTTGTCATGGACATGTACAATGCGACGCTATCATTCAAGGGCATGCTATTGTTAAAGCAATTCCTGGTATTGAAGCAGCTCATGAGGATGCGCAATTAGTTCACGAAGCAGCAATTGGTAAAATCGCAGGCGATCAAATTATTAAACTCATGACCCTTGGTTTGACCGAAGAAGAAGCAGAACAAGAAATCCTCGACGACTTTTTAAGCTAGGATAGAAGCTGACTCCAACAGGTGGATATCTTTGCGATATTCACCTGAGGGCATTGTTCTGGACATAAAAAGTAATGAGGTGTCGTAGTGGATACTGCACGATATCGCGCTTTTGTGGAAGCGGTAGACAAAGGAAGCTTATCACAAGCAGCCAAAACGCTTAACTACACCCCATCCGGTGTTAGTCAACTCATTAGCGCACTTGAGCGTGATCTCGGTTTTCCTCTCTTGGAACGCACAAAACACGGTGTACGCTTAACCAAAACAGGAGAAACTCTTTTACCCGTAGTACGTGCTGTTGTTCAAGAAGAAGAACGTTTAAAAGAAATGTCAAGTGAGATCAATGGACTCACGATTGGATCCGTCACAATTGGGTCCTACCCAAGCGTTGCCACTCATTGGTTACCTAAAGTCATCAAAACATTTCATGAACACTATCCCAAAATTGAGATTCGCGTAATGGAAGGTATCCATCAAGAAATTGACGATTGGCTCTCCACTTACCAAGTCGACTTAGCATTTATGTCTCAAGCGCCTAATAGTCCCTACGAATGGATACCCTTAGGAACCGACTCGATGGTTGCTGTCCTTTCGCTCGACCATCCCCTTGCTCACGCAGACTATTACCCTATTGAACGAGTTGAAGAAGAAGCTTTCATAATGCCTGGGCTTGGGCATGATATTGACACCATGCATGTACTTGAAAAATACAATCTTAAGCCCCACGTTGTAATTGAGACCATTGAAAACGCCAGTATGCTTGCTATGGTTGAACAAGGGATGGGAATGTCAGTGGTTAATAGTCTTTTAACAAAAAAGCTTAACTTTGATATTGCGCTTGTCCCTATTAAGCCTGAGGATTCCATTATTTTTGGATTAGCTATTCAGTCACTGAGCGATGCAAGCCCAGCTGTTCGACGCTTTGCAGAATATGCTATTGATCAGCTCAATCAGCTACCTTAAAGCAATATTTAATTACTGTTCTTTTTTATGGTAGCTCCACCAATACATCATACCAACGAACAGAGCGCCTCCTACAATATTGCCCGGTACCGTAGCCGACCAATTCCACAAGCAACCCACAATATTCATCATAGCCGGATCACACCCCGCCACAACCGTTCCTGTTGCTGACAGCAAGCAACCCATCGGCATGAAAAACATGTTTGCCACACAATGCTCAAATCCACAAGCAACAAATGCACTGATAGGAAGCAAAATACCAAGCATCTTATCAGCAACGCTTCTACTTGCATAAGCAATCCATACGCCTAAACAAACTAAGAAGTTACACATGATGCCTTTTGCAAACAAAGTGAGCCAATCACCTGTCATTTTGCCATAAGCGACGCTCACCATAGTGTCACCAACAATGCCACCATTCATAGCCTGGAATTTAGTGAGATAAACAATTCCCACCATAACCAGAGCACCTAACAAGTTACCAAAAAAAACAATTATCCAATTTTTCCAAACAGCCGACCAGGGAATCTTTTTAGACGCCGCTGTCATAACAATCATAGTGTTTCCGGTGAATAACTCAGCGCCGCATACCACAACCAACAATAAGCCTAAACTAAAGAGGCAAGCACCAAACACGCGCTGTACCGCAAAAGGAAGATCAGGATCCCCCACAACAAGGCAAAAATACATTGCACCCAGAGAGATAAACGCACCTGCCATAATAGAAAGCAAGAAACTTTGCTTAAAAGACATAGCGGTTTTAGTTACACCGAGCGCTTCAGCCTTTGCTTCAATTGCGGCAGGAGCCAGGGCGTCAAACGAAATTTTTTGCTGAGGGGTTTCAGCCATACATGCCTCCAAACAAGTAGCTCTCTATCATATGCAACTCATACGTATGGGCACTCTTGATTACCAGCTACCCAAGATTAAAAACTCACAATAAGTTTGATGTGTAGAAAAGTATAGATAAACTCATGGAGGGTGTTCGAAAACACGCCACTGAAGGCGCAATTGTTTGTTTAGTGGCGAATACGGTACAATTTTACGATTGTTTAACGAAGCATGCGTTAACAAAAATACTTGCAATATCATCTTGATTGAACGACACAAAGAAAAGGAAGCTTTATGAACATCCAAGACCTCATAACAGTTTCTCCCGATCAAACAGATCTAATCCAAGATCTTATTGTCTGGATGGGGAAAGTATACGAAACAGAGCCTTACACACGGACCTTTCTTGAAGGAATTCGTGCCAAAGGAGATCAGGTAGAGCAGATTTCTCAAACCATAATGCGTTCATTTATCACGTCAGGTGTACCGGCCCAACGAGTCTATTGTACCCCTGATGCAAATGGATGCTTTATCGGTTACCAACGTTCTGAACAAAGCAACCCCAACACCTATTACGAGCAGCTTTCTATGGACGCTGTCAAAGAGGATCCTTGTTTGGGAGACAAGCAGGCTGGTCTGGTATTTTTGCAGCAAACCATTATGTGGCCTGTATCTGATTTTGAATGGTACCCTGATGTTGTTGGTGATAATGACTATATTCACATCGTCAACATTGGAGTTAAAAAAGAGTTTCAGCACACAGGAACTATGAACGAGCTTTTTAAACCTGTTTTAGCCTACGCACAAAAAAACAATCTTCCAGTTTTTTTGGAGACGTATTCCGATGAACTCGAAGCAATGTATCAGCATTATGGTTTCACAACTCTCGAAGTACTTGAATCGCCAACGACGCCAATCAAAGAACGATGCATGATGTTTCCAGCTAATTAAGGTAAAACCGCAAGAAATCTCAAAAGTCGTAGAAACCGCGATGGTCAAAACCGACATATAATCTACCATCGCTCCACTTAGATCGTATGAAATACTTATAAACCGATACACTAATAGAGTTAGGCTTATAAAGACCTTGCTATAGTTTGTAGCACGTATTTTTTGGAAGGAAAACTATGGACGTATTAGAATCAGTAAAACGCATTTTGAGCGACAACCTTGACATTGACCCTGCTGATGTAACCGTAGAATCAACATTTGAATCTTTAGAGATTGATTCTCTTGACATGGTTGAGCTTATTTCTGAACTTGAAGAGGAATGTGACATCGACTTTGGTGACCCTGAAGGTCTCGACACCGTTGGCGACTTGGTTGATTATGTCGCAAGCCTCGTTGACTAAATTTGTCGCTCCGAAAATTTGTCTTTTAGTAAATTAGAACGGCTCTTATACACTTGTTTGAGATCCTAGAACAAATAGACGCCTTTGTGTGGGGCCCAGCAATGATCATTCTTTTGCTGGGCTCTCATTTATATCTCACGATCCGCACAGGTTTCATCCAACGAAAGCTTCCGTTAGCAATCAAGCTCTCACTCAAACGCGACGCTCATGCACAAGGTGACGTTTCTCCTTTTGGTGCACTTGCTACCGCGCTTGCTGCGACAATTGGCACAGGATCAATCGTTGGTGTTGCTACCGCTATTCTTGCAGGAGGTCCTGGAGCAATCTTTTGGATGTGGCTTACCGGTATTTTTGGTATGGCAACAAAATACACAGAAGTTTTTGCAGCTATTAAATATCGTGTTAAAGACCACAACAATGAGATGCTTGGTGGTGCGATGTATGCATGGCGTCGTGGCTTCATTAAAAATGGAAAAGTACCCTGGTATGCTAAATTAGGTGCAGGATCGTTTGCGTTGTTTGCTGCTATCGCAGCCATTGGCACCGGGAGCGCGGTTCAATCATCTGCAATGACGGGCATTCTTACCTCTTCAGGCGTAACAGTTCCCAATTGGATTATTGGCATCATTATTGTTATTGCCGTTGCTGCTGTAATTTTTGGTGGCGTCAAATTCATCACCAAAGTTTGTGAAGCACTTGTACCCATTATGGCGATTGGGTATGCCGTTGGATGCATTGTTATTCTTTGCATGAATGCCCCTTTTCTTGGTCAGGCAATTATGCTTATTTTCGAATGCGCCTTTACTTCTCAAGCGGCCTTTGGTGGCGCAGTCGGTTCTGGCATCATGGTTGCCCTTCAGTTTGGTTGTGCACGAGGACTGTTTTCCAACGAATCGGGTCTCGGATCCGCACCGATTATTGCTTCGGCTGCACGTACTAAAAATCCTGCAGAGCAATCTCTTGTTGCCATGACCGGCACCTTCTGGTCAACCGTAGTCATTTGCGCTCTCACGGGTATTGTCATGGTGTCAACCATGCTTGCCTATCCTGAGATTCAAGAAACTATTCTTGCAAACCCAACCATTTTTTCTGGTGCCCAATTAGCAAGTTTGGCGTTTGCTGAAATTCCTTATCTTGGCACACCACTGTTAGTAATTGGTATGGTTGCTTTTTCCTATTCAACTATTCTTGGCTGGTCATATTACGGAAATCGCTGTATCACTTATCTTTTTGGAAAACGCGCCGTTAAACCGTACCAGGTTCTCTACGTTGCAGCTGCCTTTTTAGGTGCTATTGGCATTGGTGATATTGTTTGGACTATTTCAGATATTGGTAATGCTCTTATGGCTATCCCCAATATCATCATGGTTTTATTGCTTTCAGGCATGGTTGCCCGTCAGACCAACTATTACGTCTACAAAAACCATATCGAAGAACAAGATGACTCACCTATTCCTGTCCTTGAATCCAAATAAGCACTAAGATAGCTAAGATTATGAGAAGACACGACCGCGAAATTACTGATCCACTCGAACGTAACAAGATACTTAGTTCATGCGATGTCTTGCATCTCGCCCTAATTGACGAAGAGAAACCATATCTGGTTGCGGTTAACTTTGGTCATGAGTGGCAAGAAGACACTCTTATCCTCTACTTCCACAGCGCCACCGAAGGAAGAAAGATTGATATCCTTCAAAAAAACCCTTTTGTTGCTTTTCAAATGGAGAGCGAATGCGCACTCATAACTCCTACGTCTACTAATCCCTGTAGATATAGCTGGCACTACAGTAGCATTGTGGGATATGGTTGTGCAGAATTTATTTCAGATCCTGAGACTAAGACACATGCTTTAAATCGCATTATCCATCATCTTGACCCTACACAAAAACAGCTCGAATTCCCACAAACAACGCTTATGAAAACATGTGTTATTCGTATTGTAGTTACCGAAATAAGCGCTAAGCACCATATCTAAACGCTCATATCCTATAAAAACATACTCTCATTACCACACAGTTAGAACATACCGCGAGAAGAGCGCTTACTATCACTGTCTGATAACCCTTCAGCACCACCAACAATCTCATTAATTTCTGTAGTAATCGCATCTTGCCGTACATGGTTATAAAGCAAATGCAAATCATGCAAGATTTCATCGGCATTATCAGTAGCATTTTTCATGGCAGCCCGACGGGATACCTGTTCACCTGCTGCTGAATTAATTAACATGTAATACAAATATCCCGATAGATATTCAGGCAACAATCGCTCTAACACAAATTCACGACTTGGCTCATAGTTGATAGGACCTTCAAGATTTTTTAGTCGAGGGTCACGTTCAGAAATACCCTGTCGACCAATCTGTACCCGTTGTGTGTCAAAAATACTCATATCGATAGGCATAAGACGCCATTGAACAGGAATTTGCTCTACCGAATGTTTACGATGATGATTGTAGAGTGCAAACACCTCATCAATCTTGTTATCAAGGTATTGATGAACCAAATACTCAGCGATTGTATTTGATTCATCAACATGAGGCTTTTCAGATAAATCTCTAAAGGCTAATACAGGCTTTTCATTGCGATAGGTAAAATAGTTGATTAAAACCTTACCGCAAAGAATGAGATCAACCTCTTTCCCTTCGGCACGTAATGAAGTAATAAGTGACTCACCACGACGAATAATATCTTGATTAAAATGCCCCGCAAGTCCCCGATCAGAACCAATCAAGATAACTAATGAACGACGAATTTCATCATGGGGAGTTGCAAGCGGAACAGATTCAGCGTATTTATCTGCTAAATTACTAAGCAATGCACGCATCGCTTTAGCGTAGGGTTCCGCACGCTCAACACGTCCTTGCGCTTTAAAGATCTTTGTGCGTGCCACCATCTCCATAGTGGAGGTAATCTGCCGCGTCGATGTAACCGAAGCAATACGCTTACGGATTGCCGCTAAGTTGGCCATGCGCACTATCTCCTATTACTATCCCCTCATTGTATTAGTACTAGCCTAATACAAGTTACCCCAATTGCAACCCAAACTCCTTATAGACTTGTAATCTCAATAAATCTATCAATCTATGTGTATTCCAAAAAACAAAAGGTACTTATTAAAAAGGTACTTATCAGAAAGATAAATCTCTGCAGAGGCACCTACAGAGATTTATATCGTTTTTATAG
>CAJMOJ010000077.1 GCA_905215035.1 uncultured bacterium | reverse complement strand
CCTCTTCAATCTGACTCAGTGTTTCAGTGCTATATTCATGAGGACTCGAAGCATGAGTTACTACACTTTGTCTAAATATCCGATCAAATGCGGCACATTCCGAAAAGAACAACAGCGCATTGTAGGCGATAAAAGCAATCATGAGTAAAACTGGCAATACAACCATAAACTCAATCGTCATTTGGCCCGATTTAGATCTCTTTACAAGCGCACTCATTCCCACCTCCTGTCAGGCAGTATGGTTTGACTTAGCCCTCGTAAATAATCAAAACCATTCCCCACTAATGAAGAAGCATATTCAATAACCCCAGACGGGAGTGCAATAGTGATGGGTATTGAAACGGCTCCATCAAATAATTCAAGAGAAGCGATCTCAATTTCTTGACTCAAATCTGCAACGCTTGCAAGCACCGATTGCTCGGCTGCGCTAATCATTTCATCGACAAACTCATCAGTTGCCCCGCCGTAGGTAAGCGCTCGCATTTTTACGCCATATAAACCTTCTACAAACGCATCATCACCCATTGCAAGAACATGAATAGAGTTAAGCAAAACCGGTTTAGGTGCTGCTAGCTCACATGGAGAAAGGCCGAGCTTTTCAAGCGTATTGGTAAGTCCTTGAGCCACCCATGCTCCTAAACCACTCTGTGAGGCAAAAGGAAGTGCATTAAGTACTTCTTCGACTCCATCGATCAATCCTTGCTGACCTGTAATGTAAGCATTCAAGGCTGTTGACCATATATTAAGAACAACGCGCAAGGGACCAACAATACCACCCCCTTTGAGGTCGGCATAGCCATCAAGAACGGTATTTATGACAGTAACCATTTCATCTGAATCATCAGACAAAAGCGTTGCTGCGGAAAGAGCCATGCGTGGGCCTAGCGTTGCGTTATCCTCAACAAACGATGAGATAAATGAACCACTTGCTGGCCGCTCAGAAAGGTCAATTGCAATAACCACCACTCCAAATCGACCAGGCGGTTTTGGTGTTATACGATGATCCGATGCTTCTTTGAGTGCATTGAGTGCCTGATCAAATAGTGATCCAATCTGTCCTTTAATCTCTTGTGTATAAGGCTCGAGTTCCTCGCGCGCTTTTTGATAAAGAGCTGCTTGCTCGGCCACAATGTTGTAGTGAAATTCAAAACCATTCTCAATTACACTTGATGCAGCAGCTACTTTACCAAGACTCGCCGCAGTCATCTCACATATTGAACACACGGCACGCTGCGGTGCTGCTTCATACATTGCAAGCGAATATACACCTAGCGATGAGTCCTGTTGTGCTTGAGGGCAATCGGAAGAGACATGAACAACGAGTGCACCATTGTCATCTTGGGTCGCCGGGTAAACCGAATTAGTGTAGAGCGCAGTTGCACGCATTTCATCAGTATTTTTTGGCAATAAAGGAAAATACGCATCGAATGAATCTGGGGTTTCATGAACATATCCTTTGCTTATTTCCTGCTGAGCATACTCATAGAATTGCTTGCGTAAATGCGACTTATTACGTTCCTCTAGTGTTTGATTTACAGGCATCTCTTTTTCATAACGATATGCGTAATACGTCTGCGCACGCTTTAAAGCAACCGAAAAGTCCCACAGTTCTTCTGAAGCATAGTAAGGGTTTACCTCATCAGCAAGATTACCAAGCTTCTTAGCACGCTCATAGAGACAATATGCTGTTTCAGACCCGCTATCATGCTGATAGGCAATCCGTTTGCTATCTGCCGCATTTTGCGCCAATCGTTCTGCCTCTTGAGCTTTATCTGCTATAAACTCCTTTTTATCTTGCACTGCTTGATCAAATGCATCATTCTGGTCGAATTCAAGAGTTGCAAGAGATTCACCTTCACGTGGATTCAGAAGAGCCAAACCAACATAATGTGAGTTTGTCTTCCCTCCCGAATTTGCGCTCAATACCGTTGATACACTACACAGAGACAAAAACGGAAGTATTACTTGCAAACGATCAAGACCGCGCTTTGCTTGTTCGGCAAAAGAATTACGAGAATCAGCAAGTTTTTTACTGTAATTCAAGCACGTCATGCCTTGTGATTGGAGCGATGGGACACAAAGCGCTACCAACCCAACCCCTGCAACAATAACTGATCCTAGCGACATGCTAAGCAATAGGGCATCACAAACATAAGCAACGGTATAATACTGCGCTATGACATTCTCCGCTGACAAAGCAGCTGCATCCGCCACTTCTTGGATAGCAGCACTTTGGGTATTAATCTCATAAACACGAGCAGCACTAAAGAGAAGTGAGAGCGTTATCAAAAGCGCTAACACAACACCAACAGTAGAAAATCCCTCTTCATTCCAAAAAACTGAAGATCTTTTTACTCCCATTGCTCTACCCACCTCCTTGGATTTACACCGAGCAGCTGATTGTTAACCCAGTCAGGTTGAGTTGGCATTTGCACTGTAACCGAGAGCGGGAATAAACCTGATTCATCTAAAAGCCCCATAGCATTTGCTCCAAAATCAAAAAGAGGCAGCAACCGAAGTTTATTTTTTATAGTCACCGATACCTGCGATGCGGTTTCTGACCCCTGAAGCTCTATCTCCCATGCACAAATTGGATCATGAACATGAAAGCTCTCATGTTCAGGGATAGAGCCTAGACGATGTCGTACAAAGTTTTCGTAATGACTAACATCAGCTGCTTGACTTGCTGTACGCGTTGCTAAAATGCGACATCCCTCTGCAGCAGCCGACTCCATTACCATGCGATCATAAAGAAGAATACTGGGTTGGATAACAAGTAGCAGACAGACCAAAATAACAGGAATTAAAAATGCTGCCTCAAGCGTTGCTTGGCCATTGTTGACAGGCTGATTTAGCTGAAATCTTTGCCATCGAAAGCGGTGAGCACGCCTAAACCAAGAACACATCGCGCAACACCCCATCGGATACATTAGTAACAACGTGAGAGGCGCTCATAAGAGCATGCTCAACAAATAATCCACTGCTTATTGCGTGGTTAAGAAGTCCCATCGCTATAAAAATTACAAGGAATCCGCTTACAACAAGCGCGTATTCAACCGTTGATTGTCCACACGCATCGTTTATATGCCCCCTTATATAGTGTGATACAAATTGCCTTGCATGTAGCAATCTACAAACCATTGATACCCACCGCAATGGCATCCCATAATTCTTGAATTTTCGGACGGAAAATAGTGATTGCAAGAATAGCAATAACGACCAGAACACCGACCAATATAGCGTATTCAGTTGTTCCTTGACCGCGTACATCACGCAACACACGACGCACACCGAGCTGGGTTCTTGCATAGGCTTGAACTGCTTTTTTCTGAATTGTGTCTTTTATTTTTGTTGTTGTTTTAACAAATGCCGTAATCATGATTGATTGTTTCCTTTCTGGTAATAAACAAACCACTCTTAAAAACCACTTACGAGATCCAACAAAATAGGCCCCATGATATAAATCAACATAGCGGGCAAAATTAATACCCCCACAGGAAAGAGCATCTTAACGGGCGCTTTAGAAATTCGCTCTTCCATCTTTGCTTTTCTTATCGCGCGTGATTCTTGCACTTCAGCGTCCAAGATATCGACAAGTGATGTACCAAATTTAAGCGATCGTTCCATGGAGGCAATCACGCGTTGAAGCAATGCTGAATCGTAAGAATGGGCAATAAATTCAAGTCCTTCATTGCGAGTAATAAGCCCATGCATCCATTGAGCTTGTGCGAGTGCACAAGTGTCAGCAAGAGCGCTCTTGAAATAGTGCGGATAGAGAGAAAATGCTTTATCAAACGAAAGACCTGATCGCAACCCAAGGATAATAATCTCAATAAGATTGCCAAGTTCTTGCTCCATCGTAGAGCCCCGCTCTTGGCGCACATGATCAAGAACCCAAACTGGAGTATTCCAGCCTAGTATTAGGCCTAAAATACACCCTAAGAACAGCATTATTAATGAAAGGCAAGCCCCTATTACTAATCCTATGACACACCCAAGCATCATGCTTTGTATCCGACACATGACCACTCCCTCAATCGTAAGTTGAAGACGAAGCCCTGCCTGGTCAATAAGCGTTTGTAATACCTCTCGTTTATTCTTGCTTGTTCCATACCTCATGAGCATGCGTTGTATGATACCCAGACCCCTGTGAAAGCTATTCTGAGTTACTCTATACGAATTACCCATACAGACACTCAACACCATCATTCGCTCTACTACAATCCGTTCAAATCCATTACATGAATGCGGTATATAAAGAACATCGGAATCTCTTGTTACTGTTTTCTTGTATAACTTTCGTAATCGCATCTGAGCGCAATAGCGCTTTGCGATAACCCAAAAACTAAATCCCATAACACCAGCCGCAGCAAGCGCAACGGCTACAAGCGTTGCTTTCATATAGACCCCTATCCTTCTAGGTTTCTATCCCTCATAAGTCAACATACGGCGTACTAGCACAACCCCAGCAACTTGCATCAAAATAGCTGCACCAAAAAGCATCATGCCCGCAAATGACTCAAAAAAGGGATCCAGAAATCCTGGAGAAACCAGTGAAAAAATAGCTAAAAGACCAAAGGGCATAATCGTAATAACTTGAGCAGAAAGCTTAACTTGTGCTGTTTGTGTTTTAAGCGCACGCTTAAGCGCTAAATCGCTTTTAACTACCTGGGCACTTGAATCCAAAATCCTGGTCATGCTCGCACCGGTCTTATGTTGAATTTCAAGAGCGCTCGC
Source organism: uncultured bacterium (assembly GCA_905215035.1). Classification (GTDB taxonomy): domain Bacteria; phylum Actinomycetota; class Coriobacteriia; order Coriobacteriales; family Eggerthellaceae; genus Anaerotardibacter. The sequence continues at coordinate 3,487 of CAJMOJ010000077.1, read as the reverse complement.
AATAAAAACAAGCGTGTCTTCCGTTGTCATTCTTTTAACTATTTCAAGTGCTTCTTCAACCGATCCTCCTGCAACAATAGCCGCTGAAGCTTCCTGAAATATGTTCTTTAACGGATTGGATGTTTCTGTTTCTTGTGCAAGGTACTCAAAGGTTTGAGGAAGCGAATATCCAACATTAAAACAAGCCTGCATACTCTGTATTGCTACCGGAATCTGTTCTCGCAACAGTGCTTTTTGATCATCTTGATATCGATTAACGTATATGCCAATTCCCAATAAGATACAAATAACAAGCATAATTCCAAATAGAGGCGATGAGCCTACTATGCTTCCCAGCATAAACAACACAAGCGACACCATCATTAATACGCTCAGTAGCGCTTCGGGAGAAGTAGTAAGATTTCGCTTATTACAAACATCACTCCACGTTTGAATCAATACATTAATCCCACTAAAGCGTAAAACTGATTTTGCTATCCTGTTAAATGGCGTTATCCCACGAAGCAAAAGACGCTGCAAGTGCGATGAACCCGACCCAACTACGTGGCTCATTGTAGTAGCACGATGTTGTTTCTCTACAACATCACGCACCATAGAAAAGCCTGTAAAACCTACACCTAAGGCAGCAATCCAAGCTCCTAGCGTAAGGAGAGTTGTGATATCCATATATCCGCCTCCTTATCTGTAATAACACCACGCTTGAGGCACCTATGAATAAGTGCAGGAACACCAATCCATCGTCCTAAATCTTCAAAAGATACACGCTGATAGAGTGTTGTTGCACTACAGCGACCCGTTGAATCGTCATACCAATACGCAACCAATTCCGTAAGGTAGCGCTTTCCGTTCATATCACGCGTTGTTTGCACTACAAGATTAATTGCTTGTGCGATATTTGCCTCTATCACTTCAACCGGCAAATCAACGGCATAACGAACCATTGTTATCAAACGAGCAATCGCATCTTTAGGCGAATTTGCATGAAGTGTTGTTAGCGAACCATCGTGCCCTGTATTCATGGCTTGCAACATATCAAGAGCTTCAGCTCCACGGCATTCTCCCACCACAATCCGATCTGGCCGCATACGCAAGGCGTTGATTACGAGATCTTTAATTGTGACCTGACCCACTCCTTCAGCATTTTTTGGACGTGATTCTAGCCTTACTACATGAGGGTGGTGCAAAAATTTAAGCTCAGCATTATCTTCGATAGTGACAATACGCTCTGCTACCGGTATTTCTATTGAAAGAGCATTAAGAAGTGTCGTTTTACCGCTTCCTGTTCCCCCTGAAACCGCAATATTGCACTTTGCTTTAACCATCCAGCTTAAAAACTGCATGACACTTTTATCGAGCGATCCAAGCATATGCAACTCTTCTAGCGAATAAATCTTTGACCGAAACTTACGAATAGTCAGAAGCGGACCGTCAAGTGCAAGCGGAGGAATAATAGCATTAACGCGATGTCCTTCTGGCAGGCGCGCATTAACCATAGGAGATGACTCATCAACACGTCTTCCAAGAGGCGCAATGATACGATCAATCAGAGCAAAGACTTGATCGTCATGAACAAAATGATGCTCAAGTGCGATCAGCTTTCCTTCTCGCTCAAAATAAATTGACTGCGTTCCATTAACCATAATCTCTGTAATAGAATCGTCTTCTAAAAGCTTTTCAAGAGGTCCTAAGCCAAAGACGCTATCAAGGTATCGTTCTATCAACCAATGTTTAACTTCCTCGTTTTTAGCAAGCCATGGCCTCTCCTCAATCACCTCCAAACAAGCTTGAATAAGTTCATTGCGCGCTTGCCGAGGATTACGCTTAATCAAAGTCACCGTCCGCATTGCTGGGATCAGCTCCGATACAGCTTCTTTTAATTCATTCAATGCAGCGGCTTGTGATGAGCTGTCTTGATAAGCACCTTTTTCCGAATCAAGCTGTATTCCTGACACGCTTAAAAGAGTCATATATCACCTCTTTTCACTATTTCGACACTTCTTGATTTCTTACTAGTTTCACTAGTGTTTTGACCGGTATATTGTGTGTTTATACGTTGTCAACTTGCACTTTGCTAACTTGCGTTTTGGCTGACCAACACTGTGCTAATCTTGCTTTTTTTAGAAGCTTGCTTTTTAGAGCCATGCCCTTTTAGAGCTATGCAGACTTTTTAAGAAAGCGACGTTTGCGCTTTTTTGGCTGGCTTTCACCTGGTGCCGGCTCAAGCCCCGGCACCAGTTCAAGCATGAGCGTTTTAAGACTTTCGGTAAAAGCATTTCCCGATGCAATTAACTCTTCACTTTGTCCTGCACTCATTAACTCTCCAACCTCATCACCCCCATCAGCGAGTTCATATACGGTTACCCCTTGAAGAGCACAAGAAACATCCATTGGAGTAATAAGAGATTGCTTACTTGAAAAATTAAGAACATAGAAAAAATTCTGCATGGGAATGCCAGCTCTTGCACAGAACTCCAAAGCATGATTGCAAGTCTTTATTGAGGTGGGGCGCTGATCCATAACAAAAAGTGAACAGTTGGAAATTTTTAAAAGTCCCACATGCTCATCACTCCAACAACAGCCCGTATTAATCACAATCGCATCAAAATGCTCTCTCATTTGCTCAATTGTTTGAGGAAGTGTCGTAAACATCAGTTCCGATTGTTCCAATCGCGGTGGTGCAGCAATATATGCTGGCATCATATCGGTTGATTTAAGCGATTGAATACGCTCAGGATGTTCCATGATATCCAAAAGCGTTATAGGCTCTTCTTCTCCAACAAGATAATTTAAGTCGCCAAATTGCAAATTACCGTCAAGTAGAAGAGTTCTTTTCCCACGCATTTGAAGCAAAATTGCTGAAAACAGCGCAATTGAGGATTTACCTGTCCCACCCGACCCACTTACGATAGTCATAACAAATGATTTATGAGATTGCGACACATGCGATAAGCCACTATCAATCTGCTTTGTTGTTGGATAGGAAACGAGGCGATCGTTATAGGTATTAGACGAACCAGAAACGCCAGGATATGTGTCTTCTGTATCGACTACAGAAGTCCTATCAATATAGTCCTCAAACACATCAGTTTGCACAGATGAACCGAGCCCATAATAAACATCGTAGTCAAAATAAGGATCGCTTGTATTGCTAGTTTCAAACAAGTTAGACCAAGCATTATCAGAGTACTCTATTTCACTTTGCCGCAAAGCAGTTTGCGCACTAAGCAATTCCTGATTGATGTAATCATCAAGTATATAATTATCGTAGAGCGGATCCGATGCCTTATCTTTTATATCTGTTACATCTACTACATCTACAACATCTGTTTTGGTCACCTTATCTACCGCGTCTTGCGCTTCTGTTGCATCTACTACATCTACAACATCTGTCGAATTTATTATGTTCGCTGCATGATTAGATATTTCTAGAAGTTTTTCTTCTGTTGATTTTGGTGCTCCAAAACCTAAATGCGTCAAATTGATATAG
>CAJMOJ010000076.1 GCA_905215035.1 uncultured bacterium | reverse complement strand
TATAGCGAATCTTATCAGCAATAGTTTGTATCGCTTCATCCCACGAGATGCGTTCAAACTTACCTTCCCCACGAGCGCCCACACGTTTCATGGGATACTGCAAACGATCAGGACTATTAATCCATTGGCGCATCATGCGCCCACGTAAACAGGCGCGGGCTTGAAAATCAGAATTTCCTGTATTGTCGGTCTCCATGTATTGGATTTTTCCATCCTTTACATGCCATTGGAAAATACACCGACCCCCACAGTTAACGTTACATTGGCTCCAAACAATTTTGTCTGATTCATCAACAGAAGCAGGCTCAACTGAGTCAAATGTTGCCTCACTTGCAGCAAGGGTTTCACTTGCTGCTACCAGCGCTCCTAATGCATTAGCTTCCGATGGGCCAGTTCCCAATGCATCAACTCCTAATACATCAGTTCCCGATAAGCCAGTTCCCGATAAGCCAGTACCCGATGCATCAGTTGTCTTCAAAAACGCACGGTGTGAAAAGTCGGGTATCTGACAAGACATAGACTTTATCCCCTCTCTTTCTCACCGTATTTGATAACCACATCAGCAACAGTATAAAAACGCAACCCATTACTCTTTCTTAAGATAAATTCACCTACGGTATCGTGTTATACGGTATGTTGTGTAGTCACAGAACGCAAAAAGCTACTATACACTAGGATGTGAGGAGGTTGGCGATGGGACTACCCGAGCCAAGCATGGATCAATGGTTGACGGAAGCAAAGCAAGATAAGCACGCTTCTCAGGTTGGTATATATCTCACTCATAACGGCGTTGTGCGAGCAACTCCACGCCATACCGTGCGCGCAGAAGAATACGCTTCTGACTCTGCGCATAATCCAAACAACAGCACCCAAAGCATGTCCGTTGCCGCAGTCCAGTTTAGCTATGATCACGCAGGAGTAGAAGAAGCATTAGCTGAAGCGCGCACATGGGAAGGGATATATTATGTACGCGCTTGGCTCAATGAGGGAAAACTTGCCGTAGGTGAAACACTTATGTATGTACTTATTGGAGCTGACATCCGTCCTCATGCCGTTGATGCTCTCACCCGTTTAGTCGATCGCATTAAAACCAACCTTGTCACTGAGACTGAGATCTACGAATCAAACGACTTATAAGGATACTCATGCGCAACACTCGTCAAGACAATGTCGTCGCTTTTGTTGGTCGGCAAAATTCGGGAAAAACCACTCTTGTCGTTAATCTCATCGAGGCCCTTGCAAAGCGCTCTCTTGCAGTCTCTTCCGTAAAGCATCACGGTCACGCTGGGTTTGAAATTGATGTACCAGGTAAAGATTCATATCGCCATCATCATGCAGGCACGATTGCTACCGGAATTCTTTCACCTGACCAGTACGCTTTAATGGAAGTTAAAGATTTTGATGATGCGCATGAAGCAGTCGCTCTTCTCCCCGCTTCTAATCTTGTATTGATAGAAGGATTTAGAGCGTCAGGTTTTCCCACGATTGAACTCATACGGGCTGATAATCCTGCTGATGTTGAATATGCCGATCGGTTTATTGAACAATGCAAAACAGCAAACCTATGCCTAGAGGACAAGCAGTCAACGCTTCCCTGCGCGGTCATAACCGACCTTGATGCAGTTGGCAGCACAGCAGCAAACCTTGGCTTGCCGGTATTTAATTTTGATGCAACCGAACAAATCTGCTCATGGCTTATTGAAACATTTAGCAAACCTCTTGCAAGCATTGCGCTGCAGGCAGGAGGGGAATCACACAGAATGGGTCAGTCAAAAGCGCTTGTAGATTTCTTAGGACGCCCGCTAATCGAGCACATGCTTGCACGTATTGCACCCTATGCCGCAGATCTTATGATCACTACCAATGAACCTGAGAAGCTTTCTTATTTATGCGGACACTATCCTGGTCTGCGCCTTATTGAAGACATCTATCCAAAACGAGGTGCACTGCTCGGACTTGCAACGGCACTGGAATATGCACGCTACGATCTTGTCAGCATTGTTGCCTGCGACATGCCTTTGATCAATCCTGCACTTTTTGAACTTGAAGAAGCGCTTCTTTGCTCCCATCCCGATTACGCAGCCTGTGTTCCTCAAATTGACGGCATATTGCAACCCTTATGCGCAACGTATAAAACAAGTGCTTGTTTTGACACAGTTCAACAATTTGCCCAAGCAGACAAACAACGCATACGTGATGTATTAGCAGAGTTTCCCACATTGATAATCACAGAAGACACTCTCACGCAAGCAAACATCACTCAAGCATCGTTTATTAATACTAATACACCACAAGAGCTGCAAGCAGTTATGGAAAAAGCGCTCAAAAGCGCTCTTATCTAACTCATAACCTCTTCAAGAATAGTTTGCGCATCCTCACGCAAACGCTTGCTAATCTCGCGGTAAACAAGAACAAGTTCACGACCCTCAACAGTCAGTACAGAGCCATGGGGTCCTCTCCGCTCCAACAGACTCAAGCCAAACGACTCTTCCGCATTTTTAACAATACGCCACGCCTTAGAATACGCCATTCCCATAGAGGCCGCTGCTTTATTGAGACTTCCGAGACGATCTACCCTATCGCATAATTCAACCACGCCTTTTCCAAGCGCAGGCGCATGAGGGTCAGTGCCCTTTTTCCTCAAAATTACTTTGATATCAACACTAAATTGGGTGCTATCCATAAACAACGGATCCTTCTCGTTTCCTTTTTAATTCTGAGAAGCGTACTAAACTGTCACTTTATTTTCCCGCCAGTTATTCTATTATTCTTAAGTGAGAATAATAGAAATTTTCTCACATATCATACAACGTGAACCTGTTAGGAAGGAAAGCCCGATGAGCAAGACACGCAAACTGCCTTTGTTTGTAGCCTTAATTGCTGCTTTGGCCCTAAGCTTTTGCTTGGTAGGCTGCGACAACGAAGAAGATGTAGAGCTTGAGTTGTTTGCTGCTAATTCATTATCCAATGCCATGGATGAAGCAACCGCTGAATACACCAAACAACACCCAAATGTAACGTTTACTGATCCTCAGTATGAGGCTTCTGGCACCCTCGCTCAAAAGATCATTGCGGGTGCTCAGCCTGACATCTTCATTTCCGCTGACCAAAAGAACATGGTTAAACTCGAAGATGATGAGTTTATTTCTCCTGAAGCTGTTTCAAATCTCTTCAAAAACGAACTTGTCATTGTTGCTGCTGAAAACTCCGACATTGATGAAATCACCTTAGAGGGAGCGGCATCTGGCAAATACACCATTGCTATTGGTGACGACAACGTACCTGCTGGCACCTATGCAAAGCAGGCTCTTTCACATGTTGGTTGCTACACCTCAAGCACAGGTACTGATGGCGAAATCACGGGCGCTATTGTTGGTAAAGTAACTGAGGCTGACAAGGTTGGATCTGTGTGTGCTTACGCTGAGTCTGGCGAAGTTGATATTGCTTTTGTGTACAGCTCTGATGTTATGCGCTATGGCGGCGTGAAGGTTGTTTGTGAAGTACCTATCGGCGCTTATGACACCATTGACTACCCTGCTGCTGTTACCCTCGTTTCTGAGCATGACAAAGAAGCACAAGAATTCCTCGAGTGGTGCCGCACTGACAAAACTGCATCACAGATCTGGCAAAAATGGGGCTTTGAGTTAGCTTAAATGACTACCACACTGCACAAGCATATCCATCGTTTGTCTAGTGTGTCTCATGCATCTACACCGTGCGCCCTCCATAGCGCGTGGCGTATGGTTTTGCACTCCTTATATCTAACATGCGCTCTCGTGTTGGCGGGAGCACTCTTTGGGGGGATATCATATGTGATATCCCCCTTTGCTTTTAGCGATGGTGCCTTTAGCGATGGAGCTTTTGGATGCGCCCGTGTTGCGTATGCCGATGAGTCACCCGGATCAGATAGCACAGCGGAAAGCTCTGTAGACGACACCCGCTCATCCACTCTCGCAACCGCACCCACCATTGCAACTGATTCACGTGAGATTACACCTGAAATCTCTGCAGAGGGAACCAGTGCAACCGCACCTGATTTCTCATTTGATATTGCTGATTTCTCACGTATCGAAAAGGGGTCTAACAGGCCTATTGGTGGGGTATATCACGGATACGCCTACTTAATGGATGGACCCGCTGAGTCGCTTACCCTCATCGCCACTGATAAGGTTATTGTGGTCTACGTTCCGCCCGCGCTTCTTGACCCACTCTCACTCTCTCTTGATAACCCTGACACCATCCAAGAACTCATCACGCTTTTAACAGCCCTCGATGACAACGCCTCGCAAGGCAACAAGAAACTCGGCAAAAAGGTACCCTGGCTTTTTACTTCCGAGACGCACTTCACGCATGAGAGTGTTACGTATAGCTTCTCCCAAGAATACGAACCTGGCTATTGGTACACCTCAGTACAAGGTGCCGATGGATCCGATATCACCAATGCTGATAACCCTCATTATCTCCATCTTGGCCATGTTGACTACGCAACTCTACAGCCTCACCAAAGTGCGCTCATCACAAAAGCCCCCACTGGACTTGAGGCGATCGGGCTATTCTTTACTCATATCGATTATTCGCCGCTTTGGGTTACCCTTAAAACAACAGGTACCGCCCTCGTAATTATTTTTATCCTGGGTCTCTTAGCGGCCTGGTGGTCATTGCGTCTGTCGCCTCGTGCACAAGATATTGCTGACGCTATTTTGACTATCCCTATGGTGCTGCCACCAACTGTCTGTGGCTTTTTATTGCTCCTTCTCTTGGGTCGCAACACCCCTATTGGCAATTGGTTTGACCAAATTGGATTCCCACTCGTATTCAGCTGGCCTGCAACCGTAATTGCTGCCGTTGTTGTTGCATTTCCCTTAATGTATCGCTCAGCACGAGGAGCTTTTGAGAATCTTGATCCGTACATGCTTGATGCTGCGCGAACGCTCGGTTGGGGTGAAGGCAAGATCTTTATCAAACTCATGCTTCCTCTTGCCTGGTCATCCATTGCTGCAGGTACCATGCTTGCCTTTGCGCGTGCTTTAGGTGAATTTGGCGCAACCTTGTTCGTTGCTGGCAACTATGTCGGTATCACCCGCACCATCCCTATCGCCATCTATTTTGAATGGATGAGCGGAAACATTGATGTGGCTCTTTTCTGGACCGTCATTGTCATGATTGTTTCGTTTGCCGCCATCTTTGTCATCAATGTATGGTCACGACGCACAACAAAATACCGACAGCGCGGCGGTCAACCTCATAACGGCAGACACGACAATAACCAAGACAGCGGACATAACAGCAAGCACCCTCATGACAATGAGTGCTTCCCAACTAATCAATCAGCAAGCGCGCGCTCTGAGCGCGAAGAAGCCGCTCTTTCTGCACCTCCCGCTCCTTCAGCTTCTTCAGCTCTTTCTACACTCCGCACATCTCGCCGCACACCCCGCAAAATACCCGTACCGGAAGAGTGATACCCATGAGTCTCTCTGTTGATATCACAAAGAAGTTACATGATTTCACGCTTGATATTGCCTTTGAAGCCGGTGATGAAACCCTCGGTTTTTTGGGTGCATCCGGATGCGGAAAGTCACTTACCCTGCGTTGTATTGCTGGTATTGAAATGCCCGATGAGGGAAAAATCGTTGTCAATGGAACTACGTTTTTTGACAAAGCCGCGGGCAAAAAACCACACGTCAATCTTTCAGCACAAGAACGCAAAACAGCACTGCTGTTTCAAAACTATCAACTTTTTCCTAATTTAACGGTAGCGGCTAATGTCGCTGCAGGACTATCACCAAAAACGCCCAAACTTGAAATTGACCAGCAGGTGCGCAGGCAGCTTCAACGTTTTGGTCTTTTAGGTCTTGAGCACCGCTACCCAGCCCAACTCTCTGGTGGTCAACAACAGCGTGTTGCGCTTGCTCGCATGCTTGCCGCACACCCCGGCATTCTCATGCTTGATGAGCCTTTTTCCGCTCTAGACGCTCACCTCAAAAGCGAGCTTGAGCAGAATTTGTTAGCCCTCTTCGAACAATATGAGGGCACGATCCTCTACATCTCTCATGATATCGATGAGGCTTATCGGTTCTGTGATCGCATTGCTGTGGTTAACGACGGGCACATTGACGAACTTGCCCCCAAACATGAAGTTATCAACAACCCACAAAGTCTTGCTGCTATCAGGCTTTCAGGTTGCAAGAATACAACACCAGCTATCTATGTAGACGATCATCATGTTCGTCTGCCGCAGTGGGGTGTCACATTCTACTCTGAGCACACCGTCCCCGCCGATGTAGCATGGCTCGGGATTCGTGCCTATTACATCAAGCGTGTGTTTAATGATGAGGCATCGTATGATGAAAGCACGATGCCCAAAAACGTCTTTCGTATGCGCTGTGATCGCGTATCTGATTCCCGTTTTGAGCGTGCCGTTATGGTCGCATTCTTGGATGCTTCTCATGATGATGGATCAGCATGGAATGATTATGTTGACGATGAGTCAATGCGTTTTTTCAAGACGCATGTGCGCTGGAACGTTGACAAACACATGGTTCCTCACGATATGCTTCCTCAAGTGGGAGATGAAATCGCGCTCTCCTTCCCACCCGATGCACTTTATCTTGTCACCCACTAAAATATTTTCATCCCCTAAAGGATTCTCATGCAAGACACTTTTGGCAGAACAATAGATTACTTGCGTATCTCACTTACTGATCGCTGTAATTTGCGCTGCATATATTGCATGCCAGAAGAGGGTGTGTGCTCGCTGCCCCATGATGATATCTTGCGACTCGAAGAAATAGAAGCTGTTGTGGCCGCAGCAGCGCGCCTAGGCATTAAACATGTTCGGTTAACCGGTGGAGAACCATTAGTACGTAAAGGCGTAGTAGGGCTTGTTGAACGTATAGTGCAAACACCTAGTATCGAAGAGGTTTCTCTTACCACAAATGGCATTTTGCTCCCCTCTTTTGCTTACGACCTTAAACAAGCTGGGCTGTCTCGTATTAATATATCGCTCGATTCACTTGATCCTGATCAATATCACGCCATAACGCGACGCGGGGATCTTACTGATGTGTTTGCCGGTATTAAAGCAGCTGTTAAGGCTGGATTTAATCCTGTCAAACTCAACACCGTCGTTGTCAGAGAGCTCAATCAAGATCTCTACAAGTTTGCTCAGCTCTCACAAAACGCTCCACTTCACATCCGCTTTATTGAATATATGCCCATAGGATCAATAACACACAATGCTATCTGCGCGTGGACAGAAAACGATGTTGTTCCTGTGGCAGAAATGATCAAATCTATCAATACTGCCGCATGTCACAACGATCAAGCCCCACTTGAAGCGCTTACACCCACTGATCCTCATACACCCCTTGGCTGGGGACCTGCAACATACTGGAGATTCCCAGAAGCACAAGGAACAGTTGGCTTTATATCATCGGTATCACAGCATTTCTGTGCAGAGTGCAATCGCATGCGTCTTACGGCGGATGGAAAAATCAGGCCATGTCTTTTTTCAGATACGGAATACGACATTAAAGCTGCATTACGCAACCCCACCGCCCTTTGCCAAGCTAATATAATCAACGATGAGTTCGATCCTCTTGAATATGTTTTAATGCAAGCATTCACTCATAAGCCTAAGATGCATAATCATAAAATTGGTACCATACGTCAGATGAACCAAGTAGGAGGATAGCCTTCTTATGAATAACACTTTAAACAACACTAAAACCAGCCCCATAAATCAATCTAGTAATCAGCCAGTTGATCAACCTGGTGATCAATCTAGTAATCAGCCGGCATCCGAAGCCAAAGATCTCTCCGTCGACTATCAAACAACCAAACGTCTCACCCACCTCAACGATGTGGGTGATGCACATATGGTTGATGTGGGCTATAAGGATGTCACCTATCGTCGCGCGATTGCAGAGGGTTTTATTACCATGCATCCTGAAACGCTTGAGCTTATCGTATCAGGCACAGCAAAAAAGGGAGACGTACTTGCTACCGCCCGCATCGCCGGCATCATGGCTGCTAAAAAAACAAGCGACCTTATACCTCTTTGTCATCCTTTAATGCTTACCTCTATCGAGGTGGAACTTATCCCTGTTTTTCCTGATTCACTCCAAGAAACTGATGTGAACTCGATATCACAATGCGGTATTCAAGTTCAAGCAACTACCGCACTTTCAGGAAAGACGGGAGTAGAAATGGAGGCGCTTACCGCCGTGAGTGTTGCATGCTTAACCCTCTACGATATGTGTAAAGCGGTTGATCGCGGTATGGAAATTGGCCAGATTCGCCTAGTGAGAAAAGAGGGTGGTAAATCAGGAGTATGGCAACGCGCATGATGTGCTTTACCTCCGCTGCTTCATCTCATTGCTTCTTCTCGCCGCTTTACCCCATCGCTCTTCGTGGATGTTCGCAACGTTGAACACTCGCAACGTTGAACGTTTCCAGTCATAAATATTTGCAGCAGAGTTGAACCAAAGTGAGACGTTTGCAAAGTTGAATGTTTGCAAAGTTTACATGAGAGCTTTAATGACCGCCACCCGCAGTCATCTGTACCGCATGTTCAAGCACATCAACAATGGCTCGCCAGTTTTCTCGTGCTGCTTTCTCACTACCCGGAAGATTAATTACCAGCGATGAACCGCGCCGCATACAAAGCCCCCGAGAAAACACAGCCC
>CAJMOJ010000075.1 GCA_905215035.1 uncultured bacterium | reverse complement strand
ACCTCATAAGGAGCAGGTTCATATCCAACAATTTCTAACGAATACGTACCCGATCCTCTCGTCATGGCTCTTAAATCCTTCGTATAGGTAAGCACCTCTGCATAAGGAACACGCACAACAATAATGGTGTCGCCTGCATCATCAGAATCAGTACCCACAATACGGCCACGACGAGTAGCCACATCGCCCATAACAGCACCAGCATACTCTTCCGCAACAACAATGTTCATGTCAGCCATAGGTTCCAAAATTACAGGATCAGCCTTTTCGCAAGCAAGCCTAAAACCTATACGAGCAGCAGTTTTAAATGCCATTTCATTGGAGTCAACTGAATGATAAGATCCGTCATACACAACGCAATTAATATCAACCATAGGATATCCCGCTAAAAATCCCTCTGCCATGGCCTCTTCAACACCCTTTTCAACAGCCGGAATAAGATTTTTAGGAATACGTCCTCCTACAACTTCTGACTCGAAGCTAAAACCTTCTCCAGGATTCGGTGAGATACGAAGCCAGCAATCTCCAAATTGCCCTGAACCACCTGTCTGCTTCTTATGACGACCTTCTGCTTCTGCGGTTTTTGTAATGGTCTCACGATACGGAATACGCACAGGAACCTGCTCAACTTCAACTCCTGTTTGAGTCTTCAAGCGATTAAGGAGAACGTCAACCGCCATGTCTCCCATCGTGTAAAGCACCTGTTGATGAGTTTCTTCATCACGCACCAATAAAATAGTCGGATCGATTTCGGCTTGTCGTGCCAAAAAAGTTCCGAGCTTGTCATCATCGTTTTTGTTTTTGGCCTTAAGAGCAACCGGATATTGTGGGATAGGCATAGGAAGCGGATCAACTTCAATAGATCCTGAAAGCGAAAGCGTATCGCCTGTTTTTGTATCCGAGAGCTTAGGCACAACAATAATATCCCCCGCCTTAGCGCTTTTAACATCCATGGGTTCTTTCCCCATCATGACGTAGAGATGACCCAAGCGCTCTTTCTTGCCTGTTCGCGCATTGATAAGCTCAGTTGCAGGCTCCATATATCCAGAAATCGTCTTAATAAAACTCAAACGACCAACATAGGGATCAGACACTGTTTTAAAAACAAATCCAGCTGGCTCTCCACTTTCATCAATAACAAGCTCTTCCCCATTAGCTAAATAGAACGGTCCATGATGACGAGGATGAGGAAAATACGTGCAAATGTCATCCATTATTCCCTGAATCCCCTGCTCAATGATAGTCGACCCAACAAATACAGGAATAAATATTTCCTGCGCGATGGCATCAGCAAGAAGCGATTCGAGTTCTTGTTGTGTAAGCTGTTCTTCTCCATCAAGATATTTCATCATCAGCTCATCATCAGCTTCCGCTACCAAATCACACAATTTGTCACGTGCAATTTGCGCTGCATCAGCATATTCTTCAGGAATATCTTCGATACGTTCGCCACCGTCTTCAAAATAGCGTGCTTTCATACGCAAAATATCAATAACACCTTTGAAGTCAGGACCTACACCAATAGGAATAGTTACAGCACCAAGACGCGAACCAAAACGAGCATGAAGTTGCGCCATTGCAATATCAAAGTTAGCGCCCTCGCGATCAATATGATTAATAAATACCGAACGTGAAGTGCGCATTAATTCAGCTTCATGCCACAATCGTGTCGTCATTACTTGTGGACCGGCAACAGCATCAACTACAAACAAGCACATTTCACAAGCTTGCATAGTTGCCAAGGTATCCCCTAGAAAATCTGCCTGCCCTGAAGTGTCAAGCAAATTAATCTTATAATCTCCCTTGTAAGGAATGGGCGCAATCGAGGTGCCGAGCGTGAAGCGACGCCTTATTTCCTCTTCATCATAATCCATATAGGATTTGCCATCGTGCGTAGTCCCCATACGCGGTGTTTTACCAGAAATATGAAGCATTGCCTCTGCAAAGGAAGTTTTACCTGCACCGTCTTGCCCTACAAGGGCAATATTGCGGACGTGTTCGGTTGCCGGAGCAGCCATTCTCACCACCACCCTCTCAAAAAATGCATCCTCATAGCTTTTTACACAACTAACGCTACAAGAAGGAGACATCTTTTTGGTTTATGTTGATCATGTATAAACGCGCCCACATCCCCTATATGAGCAGCTGATCAACGATTTGAACATGTTCATTAGTGTAACGCAAACAGCCCCATCACATGACGGGGCTGCGTATCGTTTCATAAACAAAATAAGCAGATAGTATGATAGATAAAATTTAGTTCTCAGTTTTTTCGGGAGCAACAATGGTATTGTTTTCCAAAATCCAAGCAAGAGCCTTGTTGCGCTGAGCACCTTCTTTTAATAAAAAGGTACGTCCTGTTTTTTCCATGAGTTCAAATGTTTCTTCTTCTGCTCCTGGGGCAATTTGATGAATCATAGCCATTAAATCAGGAAGTTCTATCTCGAGTTTTTCATGCTCATAAACGGCATCAAGAATAAAACCTTGAATAAGTTGAATTTTAGCTTGCTCAGCAAGGGTTGCACGAATAGTACTTTCATTGGTGTTTTGTTCTTTGCAGTAATCATCAAATTCAATACCTTGCTGTGCCAATTCGGCTTTAAAGTTTTCAAGCATATCAGTTGTCATGCTATCAACCATTTTGTCGCTAATCTCACCAGTAAAGCGATCAAAATAAACATCCATCAATGCACCAATAACATATTCTTGATACTGATGATCTAAAAGCGCCTCAGCCTGTTCCCGGAATTTTGCACGTAGTTCTTCAACGGTATTAATTCCCATTGCTGCAAGATTTTGCGAAACCCACGTATCCGTAACGGCAGGAATCACTACCTTGTCAGCATCACCTTGCGTGGTTTGTGTTGCAAACTCTTTTGCAAGCATAGCAATCTGCTCGTCAATATCTTCTTCAGTTACTTTAGGAGGAGCAGGAACCTCAACGGTAAAAGTGGAATAATCACTCAAAGGAAAGCTTGGCTTTGGAACAATATTCATCGTAAAGGTAAATGGTTTATCCTGCGCAAGTTCACCCGCCTCTTCTACCTTACTCGATGAAAGCGGAATGATGTTTTCCTGACTCAGCGCCTGCGGAATAAGATAACTCATTACCGCTGTGCCGATAGCATCTTTTGCTTCTTCAAGTCCCAAAGCACCAACAATTTTATCAATCGGAGTATCGCCTTCCAGAGATTCAAGCTGAAACTGTTCAACAAATGCAGATACCCCCTTATCAAACCCTTCATTAACTTCTTCAGGGGTAGCTTCAATAACGAGTTGGATTTCATCAGGGGAAAGCGTATTTCGCGTGATCTTCATAGTAAACAAGATTCCTTTCAAAAACCAAGTCCTTGCAAAGCAAGGACTCTACCTTTTTTATGTTTATCGATGTATTTGTAGGACATGATAGCGTATTTCACAAACATCTAACACTAATTTAAAATATCTGTTCGGATAACCCTAGTATCTCTTTTACAATAAAGTGTAATGACTGATTCAAACACATACACACCACGCTATACGGTGAAGGCGCATCGTACACCTCTCCCTCGTAAAGCGACTCGAGATAGTCTCCCACAACCACCTTGTCTCTCTAGTTCTTATGATATACGAGCAGAAAATGAAGATGACGATGGATATGACCCTTACTCAGACTACCAACCCAAAACAGAGCTTTTCGAAGACGACCCTTGGGGATAAGCTTATAGTCATCCACCTCACCCTATCCTCTGGTTTTCACTACCTCTATTATTCACTCCGCAACTATCAATTCGGTCTTTTTTAACTCGACCTTTTTAAGGTAAAAAAATCGTCCCCGCGCACTTTATGCACAGGGACGACAGCATACTAGAGATTAAAACTGGTTAAGAACCTACAAAGCCTTCTTTGCAACCTCTACCAATGCAGCAAACGCCTGAGGATCATTAACAGCCATATCAGCTAAAACCTTACGGTCGAGCTCTACTCCAGCCTTCTTAAGACCATTCATAAATACAGAGTAAGATAAACCGTTGATACGCGCTGCTGCATTAATGCGCGTAATCCAGAGACGACGAATTTCGCGTTTCTTGTTGCGGCGATCACGATATGCATATTGAAGTGAATGCTGTACCTGCTCTTTTGCAGCACGGTATGAACGAGATTTTGCGCCATAATAACCTTTGGCACGATTAAGAGTGGTACGACGCTTTTTATGAGCTGAAACTGCGCGCTTTACACGTGGCATAGTCTAGTTCCTTTCCGATACGACTTAACGAAGACCGAGATTACGAGCTACGGTTTTCTGATCTGCAGTAGAAACTTCGGTCTCGTGACGGAAGTTACGCTTACGCTTCTGGCTTTTCTTAGTAAGAATGTGGCTCTTATAAGCTTTAGCACGCATGATCTTGCCAGATCCGGTTACGCGAAAACGCTTTGCAGTACCGGAATGAGTCTTCATCTTAGGCATTTATTCGTCCTTTCCTTGATCATCCTTCTTCTTTTTCACCGTTGTAGGCAACGGAGCAATAAGCATATGCATGTTGCGGCCTTCCATTTTTGGTTGGTTTTCAATAACCGCAACGTCCTTTAAATCATCAGCCAAACGTTCCAAAATAGATAAGCCTAATTCTGGATGAGACATCTCACGGCCTCTAAACATAATGGTGATCTTGACTTTTGAACCAGCTTCCAAAAAACGGATGATGTGCTTTTTTTTGGTTGTATAGTCACCAACATCGATTTTTGGACGAAACTTCATTTCCTTAGTTTCGATCTTGCTTTGATTCTTACGGGCTTGTTTAGCGCGAATAGCCTGATCGTACTTGAACTTTCCATAGTCCATAATGCGACATACAGGCGGATCTGCTTGAGGAGCAATCTCAACCAAATCTAACCCCTCATTGTCGGCGACACGCTGAGCCTGCTCGATAGGCATAATCCCCATTTGTGATCCGTCATATCCAATCAAACGGCACTCCTTAATGCGGATATCCTCATTAAGCCTTGGTTCCTGAGCAGCTATGGCGTCCACCCCCTTTTTCATTCTTTACCTAGTAAGGCAGGTATCTTTTAATACTGCCTTTATCTTCTCAAAACTATAAAAAAGCCTGTAGGCAAAGCATACAGGCAAAAGATTCATTTAGCTTCACACGAAGTGATGCATATCTTTATAACCCATCAGCTCATATGCCGAACCAGGTGGAGACGGACAATAGTCCCTCCCGCTTGTTTTATAGCTTTGCTACTATAGCATGCGTCCAATCACACTGCAACCATACAACAACAAAACTCAGGTCAGCGGCATCTCAAATCAACAATATACCGTGCAGTGTTTTTCCTGCCAAAACCACAGATTAACAGCTCTATCCTTGCGAGGATGGCTCAACGCTCACACTAATACGCCTAATAGTATCTGCCAGATTTCCTGATTGATTTGCGTTGCTGTAATCATACGTAAGTGATGCACCCCAATCATAGGTGTTATCACCTTGTTTGCCCGTACCACTAAAGCTTGTTTGTTCTGTAATGAGTGTTTTGCCATCAGTGTCATAAGTTGAATAGCTTGCACTGTCAGAAGGAGCATTTAAAACCGCAGGATCTAGATCGGACAACCCGGCAGCACGCAATGAATTTTGAATAACATGAGCAGATTGGATAGCATCAATAAATGAAATAGTGCCATATCCTAACGCAGAAGTAGGTGCCGTATAGGAAGCCCAGCCGACATGTCCGGCTTCATCCAAACGAAGCACTACCGTCGGCGTTCCACGCTTAGGATCCCCCTGCTCTTCAGTAAGAGGAACAACAAGTTCACTTTTCAAGTTACCCACTTCGATCGGTGTTTCCGATTCTATTGTTGCGCCATGTCCAATATGAGCCACCGCTTCTTCTTTAGTCAATCCCATTAAACTCACAAGATTAACCACTTCAGATGTTGCTGCAACCTTTTCTTTTTCATCAGCGTCCCCTAAAAGTGTTGTTGAATCTTGCTGCGCAGAGGTAGAAACACTCTTTTTGTCAGCCTCAACAAACATTAAAACACCCACTACGACCAAAGCAATCAGCATCAAAACAAGAATAGTAGCCAAAAAAGTAAGAGCAATACGGACGCGCTTATTGTGACGCTGGCGATTTGAATACTCAGTCAAAGAGATGCGACCACGTTGTTCGCGTTCCACCTCATCAAGCGATATACCCGAATCATTTTTTTTATCCAGGTCAAAAGTGTTGCTATCCGTGTGCTCCATTCGCTCTATAACAGCATCAGGAACTGCAGGCGGCAATGGCTCATCATCAAGAATGACAGTCTCAAATGCGTCAGAAAGGTCTGCATTGGTAGCGATGTCTATATCACTGGTACCAGAAACAACCTCATCAGCTTGTTCGGTCATTACTTGTTCATCGAGTGATTCCTCATGTGTAGCATCAGAGATGCTATCTTGATTCTCAGGTTTAGTACTCACTATCCCGTTCCTTTAACAAAGCATAGATTATTAATAGTCACGCAATAATGATCTATCTTAATCCAAACCAGTACACGCAAAAAGCAATAACTACTAATGCCATCACAATAAGCACAATACGTTGTGTCTTTTGAAACGGAACATTGACATTATTGAGATCCTCAAGTGTTTGCTCGTGATATTCATTAGAAGTCTTTTTTGATTGGGTATTTTCTCTAGAGTTATCTTCTGAAAAAGCATCCTTTTGAGTGACCGATGAGGCGGTTTCGCCAACATAGATTACCTCTTCATCAGAATCTTCTTTTTGCGAAACACTCGTAGAGGATGACACCATTATTTTTTTGTATGACCCATCGCGCGACATAAAAACACTCCTTGGTCGATATCAGAGGCCATTGTTCAAACAACCTCTGATATCACATCTGGCATTGCTACTGAAATTTCACTCGAACATCATTAGCAAGGACCTCAATAATACGGTGAGACTCATCAAGTGTTTCGCCACACGCAAACAGATAGATTTTGATTTTAGGCTCGGTTCCCGATGGACGAACAATTACTTTATTGTTGTCGGCCAAACAAAACTCAATGACATTTGCATCAGGCAAGCCGAGATAACCGCCCTTGTAGTCTTTTACTGACTCAACGGCATAATCTGCAAATGATGTAGGAGGATTATTGCGAAGCTCATCCATTAATGCAGTCATTTTTTTGGCTCCTGCTGCACCTTCAAACGTAAGCGATACCGTTTGATTTTGATAGTATCCGTAGTGTGCATAGAGTTCTTGCATTACTTGATAGAGGTTTTTACCTTGTGCGCGATAATACCGGGCCATTTGACAAATCAACATAGCAGCAACAATTGCATCTTTATCACGCGCATGTGTTCCCGCCAAATATCCGTAAGATTCTTCAAAACCAAAAATAAACCGGTCTTTTTGCTGCACGTTTTCAAGTTCAGCAATCACACCGCCAATCCATTTAAATCCTGTAAGGACACGTTTAATCTCCACACCATATGTCTGTGCAATTGCATCAACCATTGATGTTGAAACAATAGTAGTGACCGCAAGTGGATGTTCAGGAAGGGTGCCTTGTTTTTTGCGTACTTCGCATAAGTAATTAAGAAGCAACACGCCCACTTCATTACCAGTCATAAGACGGTATTCTTCCCCATCCTTAATTGCAATCCCCACACGATCTGCATCAGGATCAGTAGCCAACAAAAGATCCGGATTTACGCGTTCGCAAAGAGCAATACCGCACTCAAGCGCTTCTCTGATTTCAGGATTGGGATAAGGACATGTTGGAAATGTTCCATCGGGTCGCGATTGTTCTTCGACAACATACACATCGCGTATGCCTATACGCTCTAAAATGCGCGTTACACACTCAAGGCCTGTTCCATTAAGAGGCGTATAGACAACGCGTAACTCTCCCGACTCACAATCAGGATCAGCTACATCTTGCGCATATACCGCATCGAGATAAGAGTCAATAACATCCTCTGACATAAAGGAAACAAGACCTTCCTCAACAGCTTTTTCAAGCGGCATCAAGGCAACGTCATCAAAAATATCAATTGCTGCAATTGCATTAGTAATACCATCAGCGATCTCGTCGGTAATTTGGCAACCATCCGGACCATACACTTTATACCCATTGTATTGCGATGGATTATGAGAAGCAGTTACGTTAATGCCAATACCACAGCCCAGATAGCGCGTTGCAAACGAAAGTGCAGGAGTGGGCTCGAGACGTGAATAGACAAATGAAGAAATTCCATTTGCTGCAAGCACGCATGCTGTTCTATGAGCAAACAATCGTGAATTAATACGCGAATCATAACAAATTGCTACTTTTTGAGGTAGCTCTGGATGCTCGCTCATATAGCGTGCAATGCCTTGAGTAGCACGACCTACCGTATAAATATTCATACGATTAGTTCCCGCGCCTAAAACACCGCGCAAACCACCAGTACCAAAACTTAATTCTTGGTAAAAAGCATCTTCAATTGCGCTTTCTCCCGCTTCCTTGAGCGCCACAAGCTCAGCTGCCAACGCCTCATCATCAACATGAGCAATCCAACGATCTAAAAGATCCCGATACATCATTCCAAAGCTCCTTAAATAAAGCGATTGTGTGTTTTATTTAGTCAAACGATATATTACGTAACAATACATCTAAGTATATAGAAAGTTTATCAAGAAGTTCTTCTTTCCTGTCTCCCTCAAGTGTTCCAAGGAC
>CAJMOJ010000074.1 GCA_905215035.1 uncultured bacterium | reverse complement strand
CGTACATCGAAATGAGCAGCAGCGCGATCATCAGCGCAATCGATACAAATTGGGCTCACCATCAAATTCAATGAGCATGGCAGGATCAGCCTCAATTGTGACATCTCGTCCACGATACACTTCAAGCGCATTAAATTTTTTGCTTAAGTTTCCGGTATGATCAACTACTTTTGCAAACAAAGTGGGCAGAAGTTCTATTGCGTTTTCAGTTTTTAATACCACAATGTCAAAAGCACCATCTCGGGGCAAATTAGCATCAGAGACCATAAGGTCGAATTGGATTTTAGAAAAATTAGCAAGAATTACGCCAATACCATCAGTAATAATAGTCCGTCCATCAATGGTAAGAATAAAATCTGAGTGCTGGGGGGTTGGATTAGCTGCTGCGGCCTGAAAATATGCTACGGGACCTAAAAGACGCTTATTAGCTGATGCTTCTTGCATAATGATATGGTCATAGCCACATCCGGCCATTAAATCAAACCCAAATGAACCTTTGTCCGAGTCGATTTCTCCAAGATCAAAGTTCATGGTGAGAGCTTCATTGGCAATTTTTGCAATAGCATGTGGCTCCTCGGGCATAAGAAGATTAAGAGCAAGTAAGTTTGCAGTACCAGCAGGGAAGGGGAGAATGGGAATGTTAGTATAACGAAGTTCGTATGCAATAGATGCAATAGTCCCATCGCCACCGCAAGCAACAACAAAATCAAAACAATGAGCGTCGGCAACAAGGTCTGCCATTGAAAGATTTCCGGCAAAAGTACGAATGGTGATAGAGTCGCCCTCTTGGGCGTAAGCACGCATAAAATCATAAATTGAACTATCGCCGAACCCCGATGAGGTGTTATGTATTACCAATACATTCACGCGAGACCCTTTTCTATTCGTGTGCTTGGTTTGATTTGATAGTATTAATACACTATATACCCATACATTTTTAGTTATATCCAAGGATCTGCTTTTTTATGCTAATTGATACCGATCGACAGTTTGTTGCTTTTTTAGAGCGGTGCAAAAAGAGTCCCTATATTGCCATAGATACTGAGTTTCTCCGTGAAAAGACGTATTACCCCAAACTGTGTTTGTTGCAAATGGGGATTGAAAATGAGATTGCAATCATAGATCCTTTCAAGATCAAGAACCTTACCGTTCTTGCTGATGTTTTAGTGGATCCTGCCATTGTTAAGATTTTCCATGCATGCTCTCAAGATGTAGAGATCCTCTATCATGAGACGGGTGTAATACCGTCACCTATTTTTGATACGCAAATTGCTGCTGCGGTTTTAGGGAAAACACAGCAAGCATCGTATTCGTCTCTAGTAAGTCAGTACTGTGATGTTAATTTGCCCAAAAAGGATTCTTTTACTGATTGGTCGCAGCGTCCTCTAACGGAATCACAAATTCATTATGCTGCTGATGATGTGAAATATCTTCCGCAAATTTATTATGAAATGCTTGCACAGTTAAAGAAAAAGCATCGTTTGAGTTGGCTTGAAGAAACGTTTGCTGACTTATCGAGAAAAGAAAAGTACGAAATTGATCCACGCGAACGCTATAAAAAACTCAAGCGTGTTAATCAATTGAATGCACGCCAACAGGCAGCGGCGCGTGAATTTGCGGCATGGCGCGAATGCCAAGCACAAAAACTTAACATTCCTCGCAAATGGGTAGTGTCTGATGAGCAGATTGTCGAAGCGTGCCGCCGTGAGGCACGAACGCTTGATGAGCTTTATATGGTTCGCGGCATGAAAGAGGCGCTCAAAACGAGCGATGCCCGCAAAGTTCTTGCATGCATTGTTGCCGGTCTTGATTGTCCTGCTCGTGAGCTCCCTGATATTCGGCCTAAATCCAAAAACGAAAATAATGTCGATGTGATTCTTGATTTAATGAATGCTGTGGTGCGGATGCGTGCGCGTGAACATGAGATCGCCCCGCAAACTTTGGCCCCGCAAGCAGAATTACTAAAACTTGCTCGTGGACATTATGATGATTGTGAATTGATGCAAGGGTGGCGTTATACCCTGGTTGGCAAAGATTTGCGTACACTCATTGAGGGTGGTTATGCTCTTCAAATTCATGATGGAAATTTGGAGATTATTACGCTTGATAAGACTCAATAATGCGAGCGTAATACATTACTTTATACTTACATAGATACTTATACAAAGTGATAGACAGTCTATGATAGACAGTCTAGCGACTTTACTTTTTCTAGCGTTTTGATGATAGGAGAATCTATTTATGGGGCTTTATCTAGCGTTGGTTGCGGTCACGCTGGTTATAGGTTTGGGCGCACAATGGTATGTTAATCACCAAATTAAGAAATACACGTATGTTCCTTCAGCTACTGGTCTAACGGGATACCAAATGGCAGTTGGCATGCTTAATTACTATGGTATTCAGAACGTATCAGTGCATCCAGGTGGAAAAGGTCAAGATTTTTTCGATCCGCGCACTAACAGCATTACGCTAGATCCTGATGCTTACTACGGAACTTCGGTAACGGCGGCTGCAACTGCGTGCCATGAAGTTGGTCATGCGTGTCAATATGCGCAAGGATATGTACCTATGAAAGTACGTGGCGCTATGGTGCCTGTGGTTAATTTTGCTTCTAATGCATGGATTTTCATTCTGATAATTGGTGTCATGATGAATCTCGTTGGTTTGGTGCAACTGGCTATTGCGTTTTATGCGGCTGCGGTATTGTTTCAAATTGTTACGCTCCCCGTAGAATTTAATGCATCTTCTCGAGCGCTTACGTATCTACAAGCATTTGGTTTGCCGGCTCAAGAGCAAGCGGGTGCTGCTAATGTTTTACGTGCTTGTGCTCTTACCTATGTTGCTGCCGCTCTTGTTTCTGTTTTACAGCTTTTGTATCTTTTGGCTGTTAATCATGACGACTAACTATAGGTATTGCACCTGTGAAGAACGGTGTGGTTGGTTATGAGTGATGGACAAAAAGAAGCGCTTTCAGTAAGTGCTGCGATTACAATTGCTAAGTCTCTTTTACAACAGCACGCATTTCGTATTACGGGAGAAGTAAGCGAGCTTTCTGATAAGCCAGGATACAAAGCGGTTTATTTTACGATCAAAGATAACGATGCGACGCTTTCATGTCTTATGTGGAAAAATCGCTATGTTGCAGCAGGGGTACCTTTGCGTATTGGTGCAAAGGTGATTGTTACGGGAAAATTCACCATCTTTGCTCCAAAAGGACGAATGAACTTCGAGGTAAGTAGTCTTTCTTTGGCAGGCGATGGGGACTTACGCGCGAAAGTTGCTGCTTTGGCTGAAAAATTACGCCAAGAAGGGCTTATGGATCAAGCGCGTAAGCGTCCCGTTGTTTCTTATCCTGAAAAGATCGGTTTGATTACGAGCCCTCGTGGCGCAGCGGTTCATGATGTTCTTCGTACTTTACGTCGTCGTTTTCCAGTTGTTGAGATCGTATTTGCAGGTGTACCGGTTGAAGGAAAACAAGCGCCTAAGGACATGATTGCGGCGCTTCAAACCGTTGTGGCAGCTGGAGCACAAGAAGTCTTACTTGTTCGTGGTGGTGGGTCGTTTGAAGACCTGATGCCGTTTAATGATGAGGCGCTTGCGCGTGCTATTGCCGCCTGTCCTATTCCTGTTGTTACCGGTATTGGGCATGAGCCTGATACATCAATTGCTGATATGGTATCAGATTACCGTGCTTCAACACCCACGGCCGCAGCGGAAACAGTAAGCCCTAATCAAGATGATATGTATTATTTGCTTGATGATTATGCACGTCGTATGCAGGGTGTAATGACAGCGCGTTTGAATAGATCTGCAGAATACATTCAGGGCATCGCTGAAAGACCAGTATTTAGAGATCCTCTGTCATTGTTTGCAACAGATTTCCAAATGCTTGATGTTTTGCAAATGTCTCTTGATCGTTCGCTTGCCCAATATCTCCCTCTTCAAATGAAATATCTTGATCAGCTTGAACATGCTCTTACGCTAACCGAGCAGCGCGCAATGAATCATTACTCTGATTGTGTCGAAGCACTTCAAGCGGTGTTGCAAAAAATAGGAACATCATTGTTGGAACCACGTTATTCTGAAGTATCGCTTTCTGCTGCACGATTGCATGACCTATCTCCTTTAAAAACACTTGCACGAGGCTGGTCAATTGCAAAAAACGAATCAGGCGATGTGATTCAAAGTGTTAGCCAGGTACGGCCAAATCAGATGCTTTCGATTCAAGTGAAGGATGGATTGATTGATACCAAAGTTGTTGGCATCGATACTGCTGACATTGTTGATTTGTAATAATTTGTAGTAAATAGATGAGATAGGGAAGTTGTATATCATGAGTGAATCGTTAGTATCTAATTCATCATCCGAGGCAGCACAGTCATATATACCTGTAGAGGATTTAACATTTAGACAAGCGATGAATGAATTAAATGGTATTGTTGCTGAACTTGAATCCAATACGTTAGAACTTGAAGCAAGTCTGACATCATATGAACGCGGTATTCAATTATTACGTTATTTGCGTCAATCTTTAGCAAACGCTCAGCAAAAAGTTGAAGTGCTTATGGGTGAACTTGAAGCTCCTCAAGATGACGATATTACTGACTCAAATCTTTCGAAAGCGTAAAGTTACGTGGACGTTTTGCCTTTTCATAGCTGAATACTGTCACTTGAACACCGATAAACTACCGCTCACCCGTACACCTGGTAATGGCTGCATGCCCCCTATCCCTGAGGTAGTCAAAAGCACACATGCACTAAACTAGACAAATACTATGTTAGGGGGCCGTCATTGAACATCCTAGTCATCAACGCAGGTTCATCCTCGCTCAAATATCAGTTAGTAGACGTAGTTGAGAATAAAATCCTTGCAAAGGGTTTATGTGAACGCGTTGGTACTGCTGAGTCGTTCCATAAACACGGTATTGATGACAACGAGGTTGTACATACGCAACCTTTGAATGACCACACTGAAGCAATGCAGGTTGTTCTGTCCTCACTTACTGAGGGAGAGAACCCCATCCTTACTTCATTATCTGATATTAATGCGGTGGGTCATCGTATTGTTCATGGTGGAGAGTATTTTGATAAATCAGTTTTGATTGATGATGATGTTATTGCCAAAATTGATGAACTATCAGAATTAGCTCCTCTTCACAATAAAGCAGCATTAGCCGGAATTCAGGCTTGCAAAAGTCTTATGCCTGGTATTCCTATGGTTGCTGTGTTTGATACGGCATTTTTCCAATCCATGCCTCAAAAGGCTTTTATGTATCCTATTCCGTACGAGTACTACGAAAAATACGGAATTCGCAAATATGGTTTCCATGGTACAAGTCATCGTTATTTGGCAGAGCGTGCTGCTGCAATTTTGGGTGAACCGCTCAATGAATTACGTATTATTACGGGCCATTTAGGAAATGGGTGTTCAATTACTGCGATCGATCATGGAGTTCCTATTGATACTACCATGGGCTTTACGCCACTTGACGGTCTTATGATGGGAACACGCTCTGGGGCAATTGATCCAGCTATTGTCACGTTTTTGATGGACCATGAAAACCTTACTCCGGAAGAAATGAATGATATTCTCAATAAGCAGTCAGGTCTTTTGGGCGTGTCAGGGATTTCCAATGATTTGCGCTCGGTGCGTACTGCGTCAGAGCAAGGTGATCCACGAGCTATTTTGGCTTATGAGATGTATTCTTCAATTTGTAAAAAATACATTGGTCAGTATTTCGCATTGATGGCTGGTACAGATTGTATTGTTCTTTCTGCTGGTGTAGGTGAGAACTGCGACAAAATGCGTCGTATGATTTTTGCTGGTTGGCAGCCGTTGGGTGTCATTCTTGATCAGGAGAAAAATAAGCAGCGTGGATTTGAGCGCATTATTTCTTCAGATCAATCTCGGGTTCCTATTATCGTCATTCCAACTGATGAGGAATATATGATTGCGCGTGATACATATGATATTGTTCATGAGATGTCTCAGATTGTTCCTGTAACAGTTTCGAATAACGATCTTGATGATGAGACCAAGTAATGCAATCTCATAGATATTTAGCTGATTACTCTGCTGCAAGTTGAACATTTACTCTATTAACAAGTTGAGGAATTTGACTTGTAAGATAGGGACCTGGACAGTCTGTCGTATCTGAAAACATGGAATGTAGCGTAACGTTTCCTTGTGCGTCTCCTGTATAGATCAACTTATCTATATTGTTGCGTCGACATATATCTACACATAAATCAACGAGCGCGTCAAACGCATCGCGACTTACATGCCATTGTCCGTTAGCCTCATCATCATCGGCAACTTCGATAGTAATTGCTTTGTTGTCATTTTCTCTATTACTGGAACTCCAGGCTCTATTTGCTTCTTCGACAAAAAGACCAATATTTCCTTGAGAATCGATCGCATAATTTGATGATGCATTGTAATCGCGCTTCGAAAAAAGCTCTCCAACTTTTTCGAGGCTCAAATTGCCCGCCATATGATGAATAGTGATAGTTTCAATTTTTTGTGTTCTTGGAAAATCTGCATTAGGTGATAGGTGTGCATAGCTGATGAGCGAACTATTAGACTTTTGTAGGAATTCTAGATCGTCTGCTTCATAGGATGTTCCGATATTAGATGGTAGGGACGCCTCTTTAGTCCATGCTTGAACAAAGATTACAATCCCAAACATAAGAAGACAAGCAAGAAGAAGTAGTGCTATGGCATGAAATGAGTGGATATGCTTTGTATGGGATTGCGTTTTCAATTTCTTCAACTCCCAAGGATTTATTGCAGGGGAAGGGAATAAATATAGAGGGTTCCTATGCCAGAGAGACATAGGAGATAAAGTGCTGAAATAATACGGATAGTAGTATCAGAAAGAGCAATACTACGTTCTTGAGGCTGCGCAGTTATAACCATAAAAACCAAAGGAACAAGAGGGATAAAGAGCGCGGTGTCTACTACACTATGAAGCAAGAAGGCAGTTCCTAAGCTTAATCCAAGAGCACTGCGTTGTTTTATTCCGTAACGAACAACTAAAACAATGAGGCAAAGTAACGCAAAAAGGCCTAACTCAACAACAGTATGGATAAAAACATTATGAATGAAAAAAGTGTTAAAAGGAGTATCGCTCATCATTGTGTTGTAGTGATACCACTGAAGTGGTCCAATGCCAAAAAGAGGATTGAGTCCTGCATATGTTAGTCCGTCAGCGATCATGCCAAGACGGTCTTGAAAAGAAAGCAAAGCATTGGGTCGCAAGATAAGTAAGGCCAGCAATGCTGCGATACTCAAAATAGAACCAATGCGTGCAAATAACAGATGCTGATTGATTAGCGTTACTAAAGAATGCCAAAAGAGACTGACTGCAATAAGATAGAACCCTAAAATAATACAAAACCAGGGTGCATCAGTGTAATTCGCTGCTGTATAAAGCAAAAGTGCAATCGTAAATCCTATGAAAAAGTAACAAATATAGGATGATACCATAGAGGCAATGGGGCTCTTTTTGGTTATTTTTTGGTAAAAGAAATAGACAATAACCCCTGCACCAAATGACGCAATACTGCTTATCGAAAGCGTTAGGCAGAGAGCTGTTATAAGCACTGGTTCCACGCATAGAAGAGGCGAGCGAATCTCTTCCCATTTTTTGCGATATGTCAAAAGACACAGCAGTAAAAATGCAAAAACAAGTCCCGATGTATTTGGGTTTCCTATGATAGTACTGAGTCGTGCTGCATGGTAATGCTGAGCCTGAATAATATAACTACTGAGTGAAACTATACTTATTAAGGCACCCCAGACGATAAGGATTTTACACAATGCATCGCGTTCTTTTTGTGAGCAATATGACAAAACGCAATATATGACCGGTAATGCCAGAAAAGGTAATGTGTAGTTGGTGTAAAAATCAAGGTGATTTAGCAAGATGGAGAGTAAGCCAAGTGCAGGAATCGCCAAAAGTGGTAGCAATATCCAAAGATCAATCTGAGCTCTTCCTTTAATAAAGCAATAGAGACAAAGCGCAAGCGATATAGTATTGCGAATTAGAAAATCACTTTGAAAAAAGGTATAAAGTACAAGTACTAATGTCAATATAAGTACCGTAGGATACTCTTTGCAAAAGGAGAGTATCAGGCCTTTTTTCTTTGTAGCGTTTTGAGAAGAGATGGTCATTAGTATGCTGTTTTATTGTTGTATCGATTTGCGTTTACGTCCAAGGTAAACAAAGAAAGCGACTAGAGCAATTAGGCCAATAATACCTAAAACGATAGGCGTACTATCGGAATTACTGCTTTGTTCTGAAGAAGCAAGAGGATTTTCGTTATCGTCCAGATCAATTATTTCTGTAGGCTTAGCGAGAGGTAGTCCATCTTCGTTAAGAAGCTCCTCATTTGCTGCAGCCTGAATTTGAGTGGTTTCAGGTGTGTTGTTTTGCATAGAAGATAAGTTTTCTCCTGGAGCATTAGAACTCATTGTGGTTGAAGCAATATGCTCGTAAACAAACGTTAAAACATTATCGCTTTCATTATTGCTGAGTGTTTTGGTAATGCTGGAGGTTTGTGGCAAATACCCTTCTATATATTTATAGGCAGCAACAGGTTTATCGCCTACATTGCCATACAGGATGGTGTCAGGTAGAAGTTGTTGACCATTGGTGTCAAGATATGAAACACGATAGGAAACTTGATCTTTAGCTACACCGTAGACAATAACATAGTGCTGATCGGCAGTAACGTTAGTGATGAGAGGGCTTATGAGCTCGTCATGACCGGCTAATGCGGTACCTTTAACATAATAACGATCAGATACGGGCTCTACAGTAGCAATGTATTGCTCAAGATTAAGAGCCCCATCATTTTGGGTAAAAGTTTTTTCAGAACTCCCATCGGAGAAGGTACC
>CAJMOJ010000073.1 GCA_905215035.1 uncultured bacterium | reverse complement strand
GTGTTAGCTCAGTTGGTTAGAGCGCCGGCCTGTCACGTCGGAGGTCGCGAGTTCAAGTCTCGTACATCCCGCCATTTGAATGCCGAGGTCAGAAGTCGCTTTTGCTCCTGACCTTTTTTGTTTCTCAACTTCCGATTGCGCGTTTTTGGGTCCAATTTTGGGTCTGATGTGATCGGATTCATTCCTGCCCATTCGTGCTTGCCCGTGTTTCGATAAGCGCTTCAAGCATCGCAACTCAATAAATTTCCCAGATAGCCTGCTTTTAGCCAAATGTGTTAAAGCTCTGACGGATTTTGCCGGAGATTGCGTGCTTCATAGTTGGGTAGTCGCGACCGTTTGCTGAATAATCTTGATGCAAAATTTCAGGATGGATTGAAATGCAATAATGCTTTAAGGATTATTCTGATATGTGCACTTAAAATGCGATACTTGTAGGAGGTTAAGGAATGAATAGACTACTTCTATCTCTTGTTTTGATTATGGCCTTTGCGCTGCCCGCATGCAGTTCAAATAATTCTTCATCAACTTCTAGTGATATGAGCGTATCTACACTTTCCAGTTCTTCATCTAAATCAGAGACTTCAAATTCTGCCACAACTGTTAGTTGGACGAAGAATTCTGAAGCAAATAAGTTCATTGCAAGCTACAACAATGAGTATCCGGATAGTTCTATTGTAGAAAGCGATGTCGAAGCATACACAAATGGCGCTGGAAATGCTGCTCTTGTAACTATAGATGACATTATTTGTGAATTTACCTACTCAGATGGAGACCCTACTCTTACGATTTTTTCTGATTTACCTTTGGATTCATCAGGAAGATCAGTATATTTTGATCAAACAGCTAAAGCTATTGCAGTCAAATATGATTTACCTCTTTCAACTGCTGAAACAATCATGACGGCATTTGATAGCGGAGAGGCTAGGCAGATTGGCGATGGAGATGAATATAAGTCTTATGATTCGAACGGAATAATGTTCGTGTTGCAGACGAATGACATTCATCATAACTATGATCTATTTACAATGAAGCGTTAGCTTGTAGTTCACTATAAGCTAAGTCCTGTTCTGGCAATGCAATGCTTTCCTTAGTTACACCTCAACAAGAAGAAGGATGGAAACACCTTTACGAAGAAGGGCTCTCTATTCGCGATATCGCAGAGGCTTCTGGATTTGGGGCAACATGTGTTAGAGAGCATCTAAATAAACTTGGTGTTGTAATGCGCAAAACCATCGTTACGCCTGAAATGGTTGATGAATGGGTGGCTGCTTTTCAGGATGGTGAATCTATTTCAACCATAGCAGAGCATTCTGGTGTGAATGATGAAACTATCCGCACTCACCTAAAGAAGCGCGGAATAAAAATGAGAAAACAAGGAACTAGATCACAGATTACTCCAGATGAAGAAGATCAATGGGCTGATCTTTATCTTGCTGGATCGTCAGTAGCTCAAATTGCAAAACAATACAAAGTTAGCGAAACCACCGTTTCGGTTCACCTGCGGAATATGGGAATAGAGATGCGTAAAGGTTTTGAGACAAACCAAAAGGTTACTGATGAGATGGTAAATGAATGGATTGAGTTATATAACAGCGGACTCGGCACGCCCCAGATAGCGAAACGATATAAGGTGACCAGCACTACTGTACTAAAGTATCTGCACGATTACGGTATTCAAGTATCCCGTGCAATCAACGATGATATTTCAGGTGAAATCACTAAAAGATATACACAGGGAGAAAGCGTACATGAACTCGCTGAAGCTTACTCGTTGAGCGATACGTCCATAAGGAACCATTTAAAGAAGAATGGAATCAGGCTACGTAAAGAAAACAGGGGCTACTATCAGATTTCTGAAAACGAAATCTCAGACTGGGTCAAACGATACGAATCAGGAGAACCCTTAGCAAGCATAGCTTTATCTGCTGGCATCAAATCGACTGAACCTGTGCGCAAGAGACTTGTCGAACGCGGCGTGGAGATACGTAGCAAAATATCGCCGTCTACATCCTCTGCATTTCCAGAATGGGCATTCATTTTTTACCTCACTAAGATATTCCCTGATTGCACTGTCGAAAATAACGCTTCTCTGGAGCTTGAAAGCGGTGTGGTTCATCCTGATGTTTTAGTAATAGGAGACAGCATTCAGAACCATTTGAGCGGAACAGAGTCGTATAAAGGTCTCATTATTGAGTATGACGGGGAGCATTGGCATGATAATCCCGAGCAAAGACGACTCGACGAAGCGAAAACGAAAAGGATGTCTGGCGCGGGATATTATGTCGTCAGAATCCTGGAGAATTCTCAGGGTGTGAATGATTGCTCTGATCCCCATCGTATCCTTTGTACTTCTGAAAGGAGCGACAAGAATAGTGGTCTAGGATTTGCCATAGCTTCAATCTTTAGAATTCTTGGACAAGACCCAAATCAAGTCAACCTCATAAAAGATACGGAAGAAATAAGCAGACTGTACTATGCAGCACGAAATAAGGCGACTCAATATGACGAGTGGGTAGATCTATATCAAATGGGAATTTCTTCCATAGAGATCGCAGATAGATTCGAAACTACACCTACCACAGTAACTAAGCATCTAAAAGCATTAGGTATCAAAATACGCCACAAGTCCTACGATCAAGAAGCGCGAAATAAATGGCTTGAACTTTACGAGCAAGGTATGGAAGTGTCAGAGATCGCTTTGCAGGAGCAAGTAGACAAAGGTGTAATCTATCGTTATCTCAATGCCTTAGGTATTTCCTTCGATAGGACTGTATTAAGGCCGAGGGCGTACGACCTTGAATGGAAAGAGTTATACGAAAGCGGTAGCTCCTTAGCCTGCATTGCGAAAAGATATGGTGTCAGTGCAGGACAAGTTAAGTCCCATCTAGAGAAGATGGGAGTTCAAATAAGAGCTCAAATACGACCAACTATTTCTACTCAAGATGTTGACCACTGGGTTTTGGAATACAAAAACGGGGCAACCCTCGAAGAGCTTGCCAAAGCATCCAGAGTCGGCTCTACGACAATAAGATCACGACTAATCGAGCGTGGCGTTAGGCTAAGGAGCGGTGCACCCAATAAGACATCAGATGATGTTTTGAATCAGATGGCTGCGATGTACAAAACGGGTTTAACCCCTAAAGAGATAGGCAAGCAATTAGGGCTCTCCCATTCTGCGGTCTGTAGAAATCTAAAAGCAAAAGGATTCAATGTTGTATTCGCACGCTCTGTTACAGAAGACGAGCTTGATGAATGGGTAGAACTTTATGAGAGTGGTATGAACATAAATGAGCTTGCGGCTCGTTCGGGATTCAATCGGAACACGATATCAAAGCGTTTGCAATCTAGAGGTGTTATCTTGCGATCTGGCGGTAGAGGCAACTCTTCTGGACGTGTATCTGAAGACATGGTTAAAGAATGGATTGTTCAATACGAGTCAGGAACCGTATTGAAAAAGATTGCAGAGCAATATGGAGTAAGTGAGACGACTGTGAAAAATCATTTAAAAAAGCATGGTGTGAAGATGCGTTCTGGAGGTAGGTCGAAGGCTATCAAGCGCGATAAGTGAAACGGGGACACCCAAAATGGATTTTGGGTCTGTTTTTGGGTCTGGTGCAGCCGTGCTTAACCGTTCCTAACGGTGTCTAGCCGTGTTTTAAAAAAGGATCATTAAATATCCGCTTCTCTCTAATCAGATTCTAGCTTTGACTAAAAAAGAATCCTACGATCAATGGATGAACACCAAGAAACGCCAGTTCAGAGACGTGAAATATGATCATTCTAGCGATGAGATATAGAAGTTTCAAAAGCTATAACTCTGATAAATCGACAATGAATGTCTAGAACGAACTGCGATCTGTCACGTCGGAGGTCGCGAGTTCAAGTCTTGTACATCCCGCCAGTTTACACTTACAAGGTCAGAGTTTCGCTCCTGGTCTTTTTGTTTTCTCAGGCTTTTGAGTTAATCAAAGTCTCAATAATGACACACCTCTTATTGCGCGTCTGAATAAAATAGATTTATAGATACAAGGCTGCACATGAGGTAATTGAGGTTGTTATGACTGAAAAGCGTAATGAGATTATTGATGCTTGCATCAAGGGGTCTCTACCTAAGCTTGATGATGAAGATTTCTGGAATATGGCTGATGGCGAATATTCTGCGCATATCAATGACAAGTATCGAATAAAGATATGCCAGAACAAGCAGGGCGCTTGGAAAATACTTCTTGTTGATGAGGACGATAATGTTTTTGAAGACGTTGTTTCTTGTGGTTTTGATACATCACAAGAAGCTTACGCTCACACAAATTACTTATGGAAGTATAAAAGCACCAAGAAGAAATGGACTCAAGGGCTTCCTCACATGAAAAGTAAATAAGCGTTAATTGATTTGTTTCGTTATTGGGCAGGCTTATCCTGGGTGGTATAGCCTTTATTGTTGACATCGTCAGATAGAGGCCTTTGTTTTACAAAAATCATGAGGACAAGCGAAACAACTAAAAGGGGCAGTGCGAAAGTGAAAAGCGGAATAAGGGCTTCGTGATACCCTGCAGACACTGCTGTTTGTATGCTTTGAGGAAGCGTATTGAAAATGCTCGGGGTGAGGGTAGAGAGGGATACGTGAAGGTCTGTTGGAATCCTATCGCCAATAAATTCGGTTAAACGCGAAGTAAATAACGTACCCACAATAGCAGTGCCTAGGGTAGATCCGATTTGTCGGAATAGATTATTAGCTGCAGTTGCAGTACCGACAATCGCATGAGGAAATTCGTTTTGTACTACTAATACGATGATCTGCGAACCGAGGCCTAGGCCAAATCCAATGACAAAGAAATAGATCAGCATGAGAAAGATTGGAGTACTATCTACAACTGTACCCATGAGGAAAAATCCTATTGCGGTTATGGCGCTCATCGACACAAGCATCCATTTGTATTTGCCTGTTGAAGAAGCGATAAAGCCAGTGACTGTTGAGGTAAGCAGCGTTCCTCCCATGAGAGGTGTCATCATCAGCCCTGCAATCTCAGGCGATTCGTCGGTGACAATTTGTAGATAGGTGGGGAGATAATTAATGACTCCATCAAAGGCTGCAAAGATAATCAAACTGCACAAACTGACTAAAACAAAATTACTATTTTTGAATAGCCACAAAGGTATGACAGGATCAGCTGCCTTTTTCTCAACTAGGACAAATCCAAGGATGGATATGATGCAGATAGCCAATAGTCCAATGATTTGCCATGAGAGCCATGGGTAGAGCGTGCCTGCCCAAGAAGCCACTAGTACGAGCGAGACGATACCCAAAGTTAGCAACATCATGCCCCAATAATCAATATGCATTTTGGCTGACTTGGTATCTTTGGGAAGAAAAAGAGCAATAGCGACCATAGCTATGATGGCTAGTGGGATGGTAAACCAAAAAATCATACGCCAACCGGCGACTTGTACAAACCATCCACCCAGTACAGGACCTAATACATTAGCGACAGCAAATACTGCTCCAATAGCACCCATGTATTTACCACGAGCACGAGCGGAAATCACATCAGCCAAAACAGCTTGCGACAAGATAATAAGTCCGCCGCCACCAAGACCTGATACTGCACGTCCGCAGATAAGCCCTTCCATATTAGGGGTAAGACCGCAAATTGCTTTGCCTATTGCGTAGAGTCCCATCGCAAAGATCAAAAGACGTTTACGACCGATCTTATCGCCGAGTTTGCCGTAAATAGGCATGCTTACCGTCGAAGCCAAAATGTAGGTAGTGGAGACCCACTGCATAATTTCGACACCGTCTAGATCGCCCACGATGGTTGGAAGGGCGGTAGCGGCTATTGTTTCAGAAAGAGAGCTTACAAACATGCCTGTCGCAAGACCTAAAAATACGGCAGCTAAACGCCAACCATGCATGCCTTCATGATGGGAGGTAGCGGGAGTGGATGACTTGTGAGTATTCGTGTGTATAGTGCTGCTTTGCGCCATGAGCGATTAGTACTCCTTTTATACAAGTTCTTCGGGCACGCAGACAAAGGCGGCATAGATACTAAAAGGCTGCCAAAGCGCACGCATGAAGGAATGGGGCTCATGTGTGGCCGCCATAGTCTTGTTTGCTTGAGCATCTTTGTTTGAATATCTTGAGTATAAGAAGGTTGTATTAGGGCCTAGCTAGCGCAAATGCGGGCGTTTTCGAAATGTTGACAATAGGTTTTTAGTGCGGAACTTACTGCAAGCTTGCTTTGGAATCGAGTGCTTTTAGAGCAAAATGATTTTTTAGTCGAATGATTTGGGTAGATTGAACTTTAGGCAGGATAGAACCTATGAAGATTTCGATGACTTCTTCTTGCGTGGTTTGCGTGCAGGCAGTTCAGGATACATTGCTTCGAGTAGTTCTTCTAAGAGAGCGCGATTTTCAATACAATCGACAAGAATCATCTCTTTGGCACCTTCATAAGGAACCACTCGTTCAGCATGAGGCATGAGAGCCTGTGCGGATTCGGTTGGTTTTACTAAGAACCGATCGTCATATACACCGCCTATAACCTTATCGCGATAATAAACAACATATTCACCCATCATGGCGCGTGATGAAGCTTCTCCAATAGAGGAGAGCTGCTCTACGATGTAGTCGACGTATTCTTTTGATGAAGACATTTTTTGCTCCTTATGCATGTTTACGACAATCTTTACGTGAACGTTTGCAGGTTACGCAATCATGGAGTGGATACTCTGCAAGCTCTGCTTCCCAGTCGAAATCAGCCGGTGGCCCCATAGGAAGATGTGAATCATCGGCAAGGTTAGAAGAGCTCTGAGCAGGATTGGAAGAACTCTGAGGGGGATCTGAAGGATGGCCATCCCAGAGGTATTCGCTCATGATAACTTTATCCTCATTGTCAAACTGGATGCCTTCTTCTTGCAGCATAGCTTGTTGGATCTCAGGGCCTCCAAAGGCGAAACCCGTTGCCATGCGTCCATCTTTAAATACGACGCGGTGGCAGGGAATTGACGCAGGATCTGTTCCAGGGGCAGGGTTGGCGCGCAAGGCATAGCCGACATAGCGCGCAGAGCGAGGAGCGCCAATAATGCGGGCAATCTGTCCATAGGTGGCAACTTTGCCACGAGGAATTTGCTTGACGACGGCAAAAACACGATCAGAAAATGCACCCATAGAGCCATCTCCTTACTGCTTCTTTTTTGATGTGCGGCTGCGGTGTTTAGTAGCTTGTTCCGCGGTTTGTTTTGAAGCGCTCAAAGGAAGATCAGTAAAGGCGTAGCGATACGCATTTCTTTGCCAATGTCTGAGCGCTGCTTTGTAGCCTCCATTTGCCTTACAGGTTCCCGACCACGGTTGAAGTTCGGTTTTTGGTATGCCGTGATTAGGGTCAGCAAAGAATACGCGCTCGCAAATTAAGGAATCAGCAGTAGGGGCAGCGTCGCTTGCATTATCCTCATCGTCGTAAAGAGGTTTACTATAACGATTGCACTGTAACTCATAATAAGCGCCATGAGGGAGATAACATCGAGAGATGGTTGCATGAAGGGTGTCCGTTTCTATGGGGTCGATCCTTTCCCATTTATTCATTAGGGGAAGGATGTTAAAGACAAATCCATTGCCCCATTCCTGATCATAGAGCTCAAAGGTGTTAGTAAACGAGGCGCGGTACTCTTCTGCAGCAAAATTGATAGGATTAAGCGCGATGATGGCCTCACCAAGAATTTGTCCGTATGCTTGGTATCGGGTGGTGCTAATAGAAGCAAAATAATGCGCATGCTTTCTTCCGCTTATGATTTTTTCAATAGGTTGAGGTGGGTGATGAGGCATTCCGTTGTCTATGCCTTGTTTGGCAAGCCACTGTTCAGCCGCAAGCCAAGCAACTCTCGTAAATTCGGTTTCGGTTTCAAATAAGATACCATTGCGCTCAGCATCAATATGCACTTCAAGTTTTTCTTTGATGTAGTCAACCAATTCAAGAAACTGTTCTTGCGTGATGATTTTGCGGGCTGCTTCAGAGCAAATGCTATAGGCGTTTTTGTAGCGATTAAGTGTCTGATCAAGGAGAGCGTTGAATTCATTGACCGCTTCAGTTGGACTGATGAGTTTTACAAGAGGACCAAGCTGTAAAAGCCAGCCATAAAACTGAGGGCTTAAGGGTGCTTTGACGCGAGCTCGAGCGCGACCTCGTTTCTTTTCAAATATAACCGCATTGATACCAAACTTATCAATAATGGGATTCATAGCTTCTTGGTCAAATTCCAGAATAACAGGGACTTTCTTTGCAGCATAAATACCAAAAGAAGGGGAGAGATGGTCTTCGGTTGTATAGTTGGCGATACGCGGGTCTTTTGTTGCTGGTTCGTCTGACACATGAACGTCAACCATGCGATCCACGCGGTAAGGATTAAAGGCATAGTGACCTTCCATATCAGCGTAGTGATCGCTGAAAACAATCATGTAATAGAACTCATCGGCATAAATGAGGCGGATAGGGGTGAGGACGTATTCATGAGCATCGCGCCGGAGTTCTTTTTGCTTTTTTATGTTGTAGGAAAAGTACTTGAATGCCACCTTTCGTTTTTGCCGCATTGCTTGCTGAATAATATCAAGGTTTTCAAGTACGCTCTGATTTTGCATTTTGATACGACTAGGGACGTCAATGCGTCGCTCAAGCATGACTCGTTGATTGCGACTCGCAAGCCGCTGGATACGACCGATGAGTTCATCGGTAATTTCTTCGGTTAAGAAAGGGGCGCTTTGTACAGCATCAACAAGCATAATAAGCTCTTCAAGTTGTAGGGGCCGTTCAGTAAGGCGCCACTTTTTGTCAGAACTCTTTACCGCAAGGCCAAACTGTTCAAGTACTTTCATATCACGATAGATTGATTTGCGCTCAGCTGATATCCCTTGCATAGCAAGGTTGTCAATAATCTCTTGTGTTGTGATTCCATGAGTGCTGTCTGTTTGCTCAAAAAGCATCTGGAGTATCCGAAGTATTTTGAGCTTTTGGTTCGGTTGATTTGCCATGATGTTTCCTTTAGTAATGAGCATTCAGTACGAGGCGTTCAGTAATATGTACGTTCAGTACCAGGTGTTCAGTAGTATTCAGTACTAAGTATTCAGTTTATTACATA
Source organism: uncultured bacterium (assembly GCA_905215035.1). Classification (GTDB taxonomy): domain Bacteria; phylum Actinomycetota; class Coriobacteriia; order Coriobacteriales; family Eggerthellaceae; genus Anaerotardibacter. The sequence continues at coordinate 258 of CAJMOJ010000073.1, read as the reverse complement.
AATGATGAAATTATGGTAGGTGAGGTATGGTAAGTAATGGGTTGCATAATCAACTCATTATGCAACTAGACAATGGGGCAGCTACGAGGGGGAATTGTTATGGAAGATACTAATGATATTCAGGCTCTCATGGATTCAATTGCAGAGCAGGAAACGCGCTATGAGCTCGATGCACTTGATGAACGTCTTGCATTCCAGATGGGTGCCCACACCTTCTTGCCGTTCTTGTCCAGCAGTTCCAGCTTCACCATTCCCTGC
>CAJMOJ010000072.1 GCA_905215035.1 uncultured bacterium | reverse complement strand
TTTCCAATTTAAATATCTTTTTCATTGTTCCTCATTCCTTTCTTATCATGATGTCATCCGTAGAAAATTTCGTTTCATCATGAGCACTCTACGTATATATCAGCAGGTAGCCATATACCAATAAGTCAGCTCTATTCACAAATATGAGACATGCCTTGCGCAAGTACAGTTAAAACGTGATCATCAGCGAGAGAGTAATGAACATTCTTACCTTGACGAGTAAACCGTACTAAACGTGCTTGTTTTAAAATGCGCAACTGATGCGAAACAGCACTTTGTGTTGCATTGATCATTTCTGCAATATCAGAAACATTTTTATCCCCATTAATGAGCGCAAACAGTATTTTGATGCGCGTTGTATCACTAAATACCTTAAAAAGATCTGCCAAATCATAAAGCAGCTCCTCATCAGGGAGCCCCTCGGCAACGAGTGCTTGCATATCAATAAGCTCTTTAGCACCATCACTATCTTGACTCAAAGAGACCAAAGACGCGCTATAGCTCTCTTGTGCTTCTTGCTGTGATTTTTGAGTATTGATATCGTTAGCATCCATCTTACTATCCATACATGTATCTTTCATAAGTTATCCTTACATATGATCATTTGTTCATATATTAAATCGTATAACGCTTTGAGTCAACACGTTTTAAAACAAAAACGTTCTCTTGCTTTTGTCACCCACTTCTACAAGCATGAAACAAAAACAAAGAGAACGCTTTTACTCTTACTCTATCGTCTTGTCGAACAATAGAGTTACTATTTTGGATATATGTTCTTTTACAAAATGCGCAAGTTAACTTCTTTAAGCTGACGACCCGTTACAGCAGAAGGCGCACCGGTCATAGGGTCAGATGCCGATGAGGTCTTTGGGAAGGCAATAACATCGCGAATAGAATTCTTGCCAGCAATCAGCATAACCAAACGATCAAGACCTAATGCAATGCCGCCATGAGGAGGAGCACCCAATTCAAGTGCATGAATCAAATGACCAAACTTCTCATCAATTTCTTCATCGGTCAAGCCGCAAACGCGCAACACACGACGCTGCTCTTCTGCATTATGAATACGGATTGTGCCGCCGCCAACCTCAAAACCATCCATAACTAAGTCGTAAGAATAAGACCCACATGCAAGAGGATCTGATTCAATCTTGTCCATATCCTCATCAAGTACATGCGTAAAAGGATGATGTTCCGCAGCGTATTTCTTTTCATCCTCGTCGTATCTAAACATAGGGAAATTAACAACCCAGAGAAGAGAATGACCTTCACGAGGAATATCGAGAGCATCAGCCATATGAAGACGCAAAGCTGACAATACCGCACTCGCCGTATCATAGGTATCAGCAGCAAACAAAATAAGATCCCCGGGCTCTACATTCATAGCTTTTTTCAAAGCATCAAACTCTTCATCGGTGAAGAATTTGATAATAGGACTTTTTTCCTTACCATCAGTAGTAAATGCAATCCAAGCCATGCCTTTTGCGCCATTATCAGCTGCAATATCAGCAAGTTTTTCAATTTCACCACGTGACCAATCGCCCGCACCCTTTGCGTTGATCGCCTTCACAACGCCACCAGACTGGGCAACACTCGAAAATACCTTGAAGCCAGAGTTCTTTACAATGTCGGTAATATCAACAAGCTCAATACAGAAACGCGTATCTGGTCTGTCACAACCAAAACGATCCATTGCTTCACTATATTGCATATGCTGCAAAGGGAATTCGTGCTCGATACCAACTGCTTCAAGCGTTTCTTTCATAACGCCTTCCATCATGTCGGTAACATCGTCACCCTCAACAAAACTCATCTCAATATCAACTTGAGTAAATTCTGGCTGACGATCGGCGCGCAAATCCTCATCACGGAAACAACGAGCAATTTGGTAGTAGCGCTCAATACCGCCCACCATCAACATTTGCTTAAATTGCTGAGGACTCTGAGGTAGGGCATAGAACTTACCAGGATTTGGACGTGAAGGAACAATATAGTCACGAGCGCCTTCGGGTGTTGAGTTTGCCAAAATAGGAGTTTCTACTTCGATAAAACCACGCTTATTGAGCGCTTGACGCATTGCTTGCGCAACGTCGTGACGAAGCTTAATCGATTGATACATCTCCGGACGACGCAAGTCAAGATAGCGCCATTTCATGCGTGTCGTTTCATCTGTTTCAATACCGTCTTCAATAGAGAAAGGAGGAGTAACCGAAGTATTTAATACGGTAAGTCCATAAGCCAAAACCTCAATTTCGCCGGTAGCCATATCAGGATTAACGGCGTCGGCCATACGTGCGCGAACCATACCACGAACGCGAATGACATATTCACGACCCAAATGCTCAGCCTTCTCAAAATCCTCTTTGCTCACACAATCAGGATCAACAACAACCTGGGTATATCCTTCACGATCACGCAAATCAATAAAGATCAATCCGCCGTGATCGCGATTATGCCAAACCCAGCCGGTAAGAATTACCTCTTCACCAACATCGGCTTTGCGCAAATCACCACAAGTGCGTGTGTGCATGCAATACTCGTTGATATAGTCTGTCATGGCTTATCAAATCTCTCTTTCTAAAAATCGACTGAAAAAGATTGTAGCTTTTTATCGATATCCCCACGCAACTTTTTTGCGTTAGAACGTTTCCTTTTGCTATTCGCTGTTGAGTCGCCCTACAAAAGTGGAAAATGACTCTACAGGTATCTTGTTATCCCCCGCTTGCGCTTCAGCACAAATCTGCGCTTGTGTACATAGAGCAGACAGAGAAAGCGTCTCTTCGGTGTGAGCGCTCATGTTGCGCAACGTAACCGCATTGCGCGCAAGCTCGTCAGGACCAAATACTAAAACGTAATCAACTCCCTGTTTACCCGCTTGTTTAAACTGAGCCTTAAGCGATCGGATTTGATGATCCATATCTCCTGAAAAACCTGCAGCACGTAAAACAAGCAATGTCTCAAAAGCACATTTGCGCACTGATTCATCAACACAAGCAATATAAAAATCAGCTGCAGGAATATCAGGGATAGTAAATCCTTGTGCCTCCAAAGCAAGCAGGCAGCGCTCATATCCAAGCGCAAAGCCAAACCCAGGAGTTGCCGGCCCCCCAATTTCTTGCATAAGCTTATCGTAGCGGCCACCGCCACCAATAGCGTTTTGACTACCCATACCTTCTATGACTTGTACCTCAAATACAGTACGCGTGTAGTAATCCAGACCTCGTACAAGCGTATAGTCTTCAAGATATGCAATGCCGGCAAGATCAAGCAACTCCTTAACCGCTGCATAGTGATTTTGACACTCAGGACAAAGATGGTCAGTGATGTGAGGAGCCTTTTCCATAACTACACGACACGATTCTTTTTTGCAGTCAAAAGCACGAAGAGGATTAGTTTGTGCGCGTTGCCTACACTCTTCACACAGTTCATCCGCATGTTCTAGAAGATAAGCACGCACTAACTCACGATAAGCAGGACGACAATGCTCACACCCCATCGAATTGATCAACAATCGTAAGTCTGCCTTGTTGAGACCAAGCTTCTCATAGAAATGCATTAGCATAATAATTGCTTCAGCATCAATACTTGGTGCCTCAGATCCCAGACACTCGATACCAACCTGATTAAACTGACGTTGACGTCCTTTTTGTGGACGCTCTGCCCTAAACATAGGACCAGCATACATAAGCTTAGCTGGAGCTCCACCAGGTGATACTAAAGAATGCTGCACTACCGCACGCACAACACTTGCAGTACCTTCAGGACGCAAAGATAAGCGCGATTTATTCTTGATATGACCACCGGCTAAAAGCGTCTTTAAATTCTCACCGCTAATTGCGCTAAACATCTCCTTAGAGACCACATCGGTTGCCTCACCAATGCCACGCACAAATAGATCTGTCTGCTCAAACATAGGCGTATCGATAGGCAGATAACCATAACGGCCGAAAATATCGGCCGCCATAGACTGAAATGCCTGCCAGTACAATGCTTCTTGAGGAAGAAGGTCGCGCGTTCCTTCAGGAGCTTGTATTGCCATAACTGTTAAACTTCCTAACCAGATAGCACGTCACGTTTGTCTGTTACGCTACTATCATTTACCTATATTTACGACTCAAATTACGCCGTGATCTTCTCGACGATCAAATCACCCATACGGGTCGTAGAAACAATCTTATCTTGTGGTGTTGTCTCATCAGCAATATCACCCGTACGCCAACCCTCGTTTAGCACCGCATCAATAGCGCGTGCAATATCATCGCCCGCTGCTTGCATGTCAAAGCTATAACGAAGCATTAATTCAACTGAAAGAATTTGCGCCAGTGGATTAGCAATGTTTTTGCCCGCGATATCAGGTGCTGAACCATGAGAAGGTTCATAAAGCGCAGTCCCATCGCCTAATGATGCGCTTGCAAGCATTCCTAAAGAACCAGTAAGCATTGATGCTTCATCACTCAAAATGTCACCAAACATATTTTCTGTCACAACAACATCAAACTGAGTTGGTGCATTCACTAATTGCATAGCTGCATTATCAACGAGCATATCAATAAGCTCAACCTCGGGGTATTCTTGAGCTACACGATGGGCAATTTCACGCCACATGCGTGAGGTCTCTAATACATTTGCCTTATCAATAGAATGCACCTTTTTGCCACGTTTCATAGCGGATTCAAAAGCATGACGAACAATACGTTCTACCTCATATTCGGAATACTCGAGCGTATCATAAGCTCGTTGACCCGCAGCGCCAGCAACGCCGGCACCATCGACGTCAAAAAAGCGCTCACGAGCACCAAAATACAAACCACCTGTCAACTCGCGAACAATAACACAATCGACCCCGTCAACCACTTCAGGCTTGAGCGTAGACGCATCAGCGAGAGCATCAAAAATCTTTACAGGACGCAAATTGGCATAAAGTCCCAACTCTTTACGGATACCCAAAAGACCCTGCTCTGGACGCGGTTTAGATGGATCAGTCGTATCCCATTTTGGTCCACCAACCGCAGCGAGCAAAACCGCATCACTTGCACGAGCGACATCCAATGTTTCTTGCGGAAGAGCGCTTCCTGTTTCATCAATCGCGCAGCCACCTATTAAACACGTCGTATACTCAAACGCAGTGTCATACTTAGCGGCAATAGCATCTAGAACTTTAAGGCCCTCTGCCATAATCTCAGGACCAATTCCATCACCAGGTAAAACACATATTTTTTTAGCATCAGCCATAGTTATTTTGCTCCTTGCTATACAGTTTGCTCATAGCGTACACAGGCGTAACGTATGTCCACCCCTAGTTCTTGCCCAATACTGAACGCGTGCGATTAATAAGACCGCCTTGCTCAATAATGTCAGCAATAAAAGGGGGAAATGGTTGAGCGGTGAAGCTTTCTCCTGTTGTAAGGTCGGTAATAATACCGGTATCCGTATCAACAGAAACACGATCTCCTGCCTTAATGGCATCAACCGCCTCAGGGCATTCTAAAATAGCAAGACCAGTATTAATAGAGTTACGATAAAAAATGCGTGCAAAACTTTTAGCGATAACTACCGGAACACCAGCTGCTTTAATAGCGATGGGTGCATGCTCACGAGAAGATCCGCAACCAAAGTTTTCCTCAGCAACAATAATGTCTCCCGGCTCGACCTTGGCCACAAACTCCGCATCCAAATCCTCAAGACAGTGCTGTGCTAATTCTTGTGGGTCTGAGGTGTTAAGGTAGCGTGCAGGAATAATAACGTCAGTATCAATATCGCGTCCATAGCGATGTGCATTACCTTCAAATAACATATCTTATTACTCCTCATCCAAATCCTCAGGAATACCAATATGACCTAATACCGCACTTGCAGCAGCAACTGCAGGTGACGATAAATAAACTTCTGATGTCGGATCACCCATACGCCCAACAAAATTACGGTTGGTAGTTGCAATAGCACGCTCCCCCGCTGCCAAAATACCCATATAGCCACCTAAGCACGGACCACATGTTGGAGTTGAAACTGCGCAATTTGCATCCAAGAACACGTCCATTAATCCCTCTTCGATGCACTGGCGATACACCAATTGAGTTGCAGGAATAATAATGCAGCGCACATCAGGATGAACTTTACGACCACGCAAAACATCTGCAGCTTGGCGCATATCCTCAATACGTCCATTGGTGCAAGAACCAATAACTGCCTGATCAATGGTAATATCACGTGCTTCAGCCGCAGGACGCGTATTAGAAGGAAGATGAGGGAATGCAACCGTAGGAACAATATCAGCTGCATCAATATTGATTACTTGCGCATACTGAGCATCAGGATCGGAATGATACTCGGTATAGGGGCGCTCAACACGACCGTCCATATATTCACGCGTAATATCATCAACCTCAATAAGACCTGCTTTTCCGCCTGCTTCAATAGCCATGTTTGAGATTGCTAAACGGCCTTCCATGGAAAGATTCGAAATTGCAGAACCACGAAATTCCATCGCCTGATAAAGAGCACCATCAACGCCAATCAAGCCAATGATATGCAAAATAATATCTTTGCCCGTAACACCTGGTGCTAATTCGCCGTCAATATTGAACAAAATCGATTCAGGTACCTTAAACCATGCCTTACCGGTCGCATAGCCAACTCCGGCATCAGTAGAACCAACACCTGTAGCAAACGCGCCAAGTGCTCCATAGGTACAGGTATGACTATCGGCACCAATAATAAGATCACCTGCACCAACAACACCCTGCTCAGGTAAAAGCGCATGCTCTACACCCATGCAGCCCACTTCATAGTAGTGAGTAATACCCTGTTCATGCGCAAAATCACGAACGATTTTTGCCTGTTCAGCACTCTTAATGTCCTTATTGGGAACATAGTGATCAGGAACAAGTGCAATTTTTGTTGGATCAAATACGGTATCGACACCAATTTTATTGAACTCTTTAATTGCAATAGGAGCAGTAACGTCATTAGATAGCACAAGATCCAAATTACACTCGATTAATTGGCCTGGAACTACTTCATCAAGACCGGCATGAGCAGCAAGTATTTTTTCTGCCATGGTCATGGGACGCGCCATAGTATCTCCTTTACGATTAGGTGTACTTGTGAAACTTGAATATTATAGCACTGCAAAATATGATATATCGCCCGCATACACCATCAATTATCTAGGCGATGTAGTTTATGAGCTCTGAGGATGAATCTTGCACTATGAGACCATTTGATGCCGCTTCATCATCTATACAACACAAAAAATGTCCCTCACCACGGCTTTTGCGGAGGCCACGACAGATGCTCATCAAATGCCTCGCGCTTCCAGAACAGCCAACACAAAATCACAGCCATAGTAATAGCTACAAACATCGTATTGGAATAGATGAATTCGAAGCCTGCAATTAAAGAAAGCATGGTCATAGCAAGTGCCCAAGCAGCACGATATCTAAAAATAAGTCCCACGCCTAAGATGAGCAAAATAACGCTTGCAATAATAAGCGCAGGACCGGCAAACATGTTGCCTATGTTTACCCATTGTGTGAGGTCACTGTACGAGGCGAACACTTTGGGCACAAGCGCCATCACTAAGTTCACCAGCGCGCACACAATGACGAGTGTGCCGCCAATCCACCCTGCATCACGATACTTGGCAAGTTTGCTTCCGTCTTTTTTGCTCTTGAAAAACCCCGCCTGACTCAGCAACACCGCTCCGATACAGAAGGGAATCCAGAACATAATGCCGCGATACACTAATGCAATGGCAGTAGCAACTGATAGTGAACAACCTGCGCCGGTGAGAACGGCAGCAATCGCTGCCTCAACTACACCAACACCTTGCGGCGTGGGAGACAAAATAACTGAAATGGCAGCAAGCGAAAACGCAGCAACCAGTGCTCCAAGCCCTTGAAAACCAAAGGCATAACCAATTGCTACTAAACAAAACATATTCAAAATAGCACTTGCAGCAGCATACAAAATAGTAATAGCAGCGCCCTTAGGATTTTGCGCCAAAATATGAGCTGAACGAATGAACGAATGAGCAATGCCATGACCCCATCCGTCAGGAAGATCGCGCTTGAAAACTTTTAAAATCTTACGAGCAAGCTTATCAACAACACCAAAGATCTTTTCAAGCCAGCCGGGTTTAAAGTAACCAAACATAAAAAAGCTTGCTAACACCAACAGTGTTCCCGCAAGTAAAAGGCCGCCCGTAACAAAAATCCAATTCAACATACCCGATAGCCACATGGCCACAAAACCAATGCAAGAAATTACAAATACTGCTGCAAAATAGCCAATTTGTGATAACACAGCACCTGATGTTGCTGTACCAATATCAGCTCCTTGACGATGGGCATCATCGATAATAAAAGCAACTCCCGTTGCTCCCGAAAAAAGACAAAAGGTATTGATGAAAACAAGGTTGAAAATCAACACGATGTTATGCCAAAGTGTCGTTTTAAAATTTACTGCCTCGAATGCCGCCTGATATGACAATGCCTGCACAATATGACGTGCAAGCATCAAGACAATCGCAACAATAAGAGGAATAAGTGCACCACCCTGCACCGTATCAATAAACTCAATAATCATTCCCTGATTAGCAACCAGAAAACCCAAGAATACAATAATGAGCAGAATAAGAAGTGCCTTTTTCATACAAGGCACCCCTCAATACGTAAAATATGTGACAGTGCAGAACTACTCATGATTTCTCTAATTCACCACTTTAGCACACACTTATGCTGCACTGGTAAACGACCATGTGTTTGGTGTGATTTTGACACATCACCTGAATTATCTTTAGCAAAAAGCTTTATAGTTTGCTTATGAAAAAATCTGAAGCCCTACATATTCTTGGATTATCCGATGGTGCAAGTGATGACGACATCAAAAAGGCCCATCGCAAACTTATTATCGAAAATCATCCTGATAAATTTGGTCAAGATGCTAAAAAACGCACGGACGCTGAAGAAAAAACTAAGCTTATTAATGAAGCGCGTGATGTTTTGTTGAGCAGAAAATGGGATCCTGAGTATCGAACAACGGGAACACCCTATGGTGCGCCTTATTCATATGATCCATTTTCACAAACACGTCCACGGTCAAACCCAGGAAACAACACTTCATCTGATCCCTTTAATGGGCAAAATCCCTTTGCAGGATTCCCTTTTGAAACGTTTGTTTGGACAAGCTGGGACAACATTGGCAACAACCAGAACGCTCGTGGACAAAAAACCCAATCGAACGCTAACAACCCTCACACGAACCAAAATCCTTTTGGTGGATTTTCCTACACGTCTCAGGGAGGATTTAACCCGTTTGAATCCTTTTTCACGGTTCGACAGCAAACACCTGAAGAGCAGCTCACAGAGACTAAAGCAGCTTTAAAACTTGATTTTGGCATGCTCATATTCAAGGCAGCATGCTTTGTGATTGCGGCGCTTATGGGTAACCTTGCGATGGGTGTTTTTCTTTACGTTGTGCTCTCAATTGGTCAGGGAATCTATAAACGACTTCGATTTCTCTCCGGCCTCGTTGTCTTACCTTTCCTTATCTGTGTATTACT
>CAJMOJ010000071.1 GCA_905215035.1 uncultured bacterium | reverse complement strand
ATAAACGCCTGCCATAAACGCTCATCTTAAAACTGCAAAAAGGACAAAGAGGCAAAGAGCGCTTACAAATCAATAAGCCTACGTAGCCTATTCCACCCCATCGTTCCCAAAATGATAAAGAACGGCAGATAGAGGAAAAGATAGCGCGCACGTGCTTCAAAAAGCATGAGAAAAGCGCTTAACATAAGAAGCGTGAGTGCAATCACGGTCTCCGCCTTGAGAGGGCGGCGTCCTAAAACGATGAGAACACAGCCCGCAAGCACGAAAAGCCATAAGACTTGAGATAGTGGTGCAAAAGTATTGTTATCAAGCGATGCATCAGGGCTTATGCCGTAGAAGTTCAGCACTGCTTCATTAGTGCCTATTATCTGGATATAGAAATCACCCTCGATTTCCCAGGCAAAAGTGCCATCGGCAAAATTAGTGAGTAGTTTTTTTAGCAAAAACATATTAGCTTGAGGCAAATCCATGGTCATGACGCGATTTTTAAATTCAGCTAAGTTTGCTTTGGAGCGCTCTTCAGGGGTGTTGGCAGCATCTGAAAATTCCACATCCGAAACCGAGAAAACACCTCCCGATACAGGGTTGGCGCCCATCATGAGAAAATGTGTCGCAGAAAAAGCCGCATTTTCGTCCACATCATACGTTGAATTTTTTACGATCGACGTAAGTGCAAACGCAAGAACAACGCCAAGCACGCACGCGATAGCTGCTGTAGCTACTTTGCGAGAATTGCAAGAGTTATGGGAGTCAAGGGAACCGCGAGAGCTATGAAAACCAAACCACTGAATCAACTCAATCACAACGATCGCGACAAATACGAAAATCACGGTTGGCTTGATGGCATATCCAACCACGACTGCGAGACCCATGAGAAACCATCGACAACATGTACGAACGTCAATGCATGCATCAACATGGACACCAGCAAGCGCACTGGTCTGTTCGTCCTGGTTCTGCACTTGTTTATCGAGACAAACGTAGCACCACAAAATAAATACCGTAAAAAACATGCCAAACGTGTCAGAGTACGGAACCATAATCCATGGCGATAACCCGCACATAACCGCCGACAGAACAAAGGCACCATACCCTACCGCATCTCCCGCCATCCGCTTGGCAATATAGGCTGTCATAGGCACACAGGCCGCAACGCTTAACGAGCTCAAGCAAATCAAGCCAAGATAATAATTAGAGATGCCAAACGATTGCAAAAAGTGAGCGATCCCCGAAAATACACCATAAAGAAAGAGTTGGTTAGGATAGCGTGAAAAATACTCCATCTGGGTTGTATCGCCTATGTTGGTGATAAACCAAACATCCCAGCCCGCAATAAATCGTGCGCCTGCAATGATAAAGAATTGAAGCACGATGAGAATAATAGTGCCGATGAGCACCACGCGCTTGAAAGTCTTGTCGCGCTTAAGATCATCACCCTTGGCAGCGATTTGCTCGACATGACCACATTCGACGCTACTACATTTAATATCGTCACGTCTAGCAGCACTGCTGTGCTTGATAACGGTTTGTCTCGCGTTGCTTTTATTTTTGCGCTTGTTGAAGTAATAAGCGACTCCGATACCAAGTAGGCCAAGCCCTATCGCCAAGAAAAAGAATAAAGGGTTCCATGAGTCGATAGGGATTTTGCAAGCATACGTTAAAAACGGTGACGCCAACACTACCAAAATCACGACCGCAGCGATCCATACCACAAAGCAATTGCGCAAAAATACCGGAATCGCCTGCAAGAATCTAGTCAACTTAGACGGTGTACGCTTTTGCCCACAAAAAAAATCTGTTGGTATATGTTGCTGTGGATCCATATAATCTTAAATCTACCTTAAAATACTGAACAACAAAATTACGCTCAGAAAAATGATGAAGGAAGCACCACTGCTCTCATACAATCTGAGCAGCATGACATTACATAACAGGTAATTGCAACCGAGTTATACTCATTCCGCAATCACGTTTTTGTCAAACTATTATGCTATACCAACTGACCATAAATTATAAAATTGTTCGTGCTTACAAAATTAAAGTCTCTAAGGCCTGAGGATCACCACTCCATGTACCTTTTTTAATATAGTATTCAATCTTGTTTTTCATACAAAACTGAACTACATCTAGAACTCGATCATTGTACCAATCTCTTACACTCGGATAGGAAGACACCTCTTTATTGTAATTAGTTCTTCCAAAAATTATTCGATCAACAAAGGACACCGATTTCATAATATCGAATAAGTTTTGTTCTACTAAATTAGGAGTCGGATAAGGTTCTATACTTACCCATGTCTTACAACCTTTCTCATGCAATTTTTTAAGCGCCTTAATTCTATCCAAATAAGGAGCAGAACCTGGTTCATATTTCCTGCGATATTCCTCATCAAGAGAAACTAACGTTATTCCATACGTATTTATTTTGGAGAGATCTACAAGTTCAAATGGCAAAATCCCCTTACTTAAAACTATACATGGAATACCATCTTTATTGAGTCGCCTGATTGCATTAATGCTCATGTTGCAAATATCACTATATTCATACATAAAAGGATCTGTGGTAAAACACAATTGAACGTTTTGAATTCTGTTCTTCAATCGTGGAATCTCTATATCTAGCAATTCCAGAGTATTAGATACCAGTACTGGCTCACACCATTCTTCATAAGATTGCACTACACCAAATCGCTTTGCCATCATCATGGCATAACAAGGATATCTGCAACCATGCGTACAACCTTGTACATGATTCATGGTGTAATCGCCATATTCAACTTTTGTTTTATATAACATAGATTTTCGTTTAATTGTTTTTTTACACACAGCCACTTTAGCTATACCTTAAATCTTGTATCTATCTTGTTTATAATTCCGTGGCCCAACGATCCCTAATTTCTTCATCTTGTTCTCAGCAATAAGAGGATTAATCACATAACGGATAACCGCATTTTCCCCCAACATTGAACGCTGCAAAACAAAAAGCTCTATTTGAGCATAAGTATACTCTCCAGGTTCAAGCTCTTCGATCAAGACCTTTTGCACCTCTTTACCATAAAAGCTTTCACGCATTTCTTTACTTATTTTCTTTCCATCACCTGAATCAAACAGTGATCCTTGTTCGTAATTTACTTGATGGTTTCGATGATATTCTTCGCCTTCAAATGTTTGCCATAACGCAGCCTTGATCTTTTTTAGTCCTGTTGGACTTGGCGTTATAAAAATGATTTGGTATATTTCAGCATTCTTTTGATTCCTAAAAGAATAAGAAAAATGTTTTTTATCACCAGCTAAATACTGAGCAACAAAGGAAGCAGCATCACGACCTTCTGGGATATCAAGACCACTGAAACAATGTTGTATGGCCGAATCTCCTGGATTGCGAACATGATCACTCGAAAACCAATTATAAAAAAGTTCGCAATAATGCGTTTGAAGATACTGACGCAGCAAGGCAACATTAACAGTTCTAGCGTCATATGGATCAATAAAAAGCAAAGTCAGCGTATCATAGCTATTTAATAAACCATCATGCTTAGGTAAATCTTCAATAAATACATTAATGTCATTAACACTACAATATAAATCAATATTATTAGGCTTTTCTACAGAAGCTCGATCAGTTATTTCGCTAACCACTGCCTTAAAAACTTCTACACGTTTATCGTCCAAATCATTGAATACTAAATTGAATTTCATATCTGGAAATTTTTTCGCAGCTTCTAAAAATAATTCGTAAACTCTTACTGCGGTTCCCAATTCACCATCTTCATAAATACCAGCATTAGACATAGCATCAATGAAGTTCAATACTCGAATTTTGTGACTCATGCAACCTACACGAATCCATTCTTGTACATAACTAATTACATACTCTATCTTTTTTCCAGTTTGTTCTTTCTTTGAATCAAGATGTGATTTTTTAACACCAGCCGCAACAAGTATCTTATCAAGATCTATATTCATTCTTCACTCCAAAATACAAACATTTGTTCTATAGTAGCAGAACACACTCCATTTTGAAATATTTGATTAGCGCAATGCCGCTACACTACAACTTTACGATTAGTTTAGTAAGAACCATTTGCAATCTAAGAATTCCTCAAATGTAAAAATATGCAATTGTTTAAACGAATCCTTTAAAAGCCTCACTATGACTTTTAGGTCATAGTGAGGCTTTTAGAAAGTTCTTGTTATCTTTACAAAACTTAAGACAAACCACATCAACTACTTATCCCACGTGCGTTTTTCAACGATGTAGCGCGGGCGTCCTTTTACCTCTAGATATATCTTGCCAACATATTCTCCGATGACGCCCAACGCCAAAAGCTGAACACCACCAAGCAGACAGATGATACAAATGGTACTTGCCCAACCCGTAACGTTTGATCCAGTAGCAAAAGAAACTATCGCCCAAATTATTCCTATAAGACCTGCAATTGCGGCCACAATACCGAGTCCAGAAATGAAACGAATGGGCTTAATGGAGTAGCTCGTAATTCCATTAAGCGCCAAAGCACACATTTTGCTCAAAGGATAATGACTCTCCCCCGCTTTGCGCGCCGCTCGCTCATACTCTACCGTCTCAGTCTCAAAGCCCAATTGAGGGATCATGCCACGCAGAAACAGGTTTACTTCTTTGTATTCAGAAAGCGCATCTAAGGCCGCGCGCCCCATAAGCCGATAATCCGCATGATTAAAAATAGTCTCAACACCCATTTTGTCGAGCAGCTTATAGAACGCTTCAGCACTCATGCGCTTAAACGCAGTATCAGTGTCACGACTCGAACGAACACCATAGACAATTTCTGCACCGGCTTTGTATTTGGCTAGCATCTCGTCAATGGCATTAATATCGTCTTGCCCATCGCAATCCATAGAAACGGTTACATCAGCATACAGCCGAGCCTCCATAAGACCCGCCAACAAAGCATTTTGATGCCCACGATTGCGCGACAAGGAAATCCCGACACAATGCGAATCCTGTTTTGCAAAATCTTGGATAATGCTCCACGTCTTGTCTGATGAACCATCGTTAACAAAACAAACAACGCTTTGGTCAGCAATTTTCCCATCGGCGATCAGTTGCTGAATTTTGCGCAAGAACAGAGGTGCGGTTACTGGCAACACCTCTTGCTCGTTATAGCATGGCACCACAATCCATAAAATTGGGCACGGTTTGTGCTGTGCGCCGATCGCGCGAGGTTCGCTAGACTTTGCGCTTGCTCCGCAATCGTTCAATCCGTGCGAACATGCACCCGATCCGCGAGAGCACACACCTGATTCACGAATTCCTGTTTCGCATTCAGCTTCGCAAGCCCCCATTTCATGAAAACGTGCGTCAGATCCATCATATATTGATGACGATGGGTTTAAAGACATATCATTTAGTCCTTATCCAGGAGTTCTTGAATCCTTGTCCAAAAGTAACTAATAGCGCGTTTGAGGAGACAAATCCCGCTATTTATACATTGTTTAAGCCGTTAAAATGACTTCTTGCTATTATAGAGTACAACTTTCTAATGATGTTTATAACTCTACCGAGTAAACGTACTAATAAACGCACCACGAGACGCAGAGGAACTGGAATGAAACACCAGCACGATAATGAAGCACCACGCGGAAAGCATGCACGCCACGCGGCACCAAGCACTCCGTCGAACTCACGGTCATCGCAAGGCTCGCAAAATTCTCAAGCCTCGCAGGCCTCGCAAGCTTCATCGCGACCGCAGAACCCTCAACCACAAGCGTCTCGAAGCACGCAAACCACTCGAGTTCCACAAGATGCTCGCGCTTCGCAAGGCTCACAGGGTGCTCGTAGCGCTCGTGCAGAACGCGTAACACCGGGTCAGCAAAACCCAAGACAGCAAAATTCAAATCATTACCAAAATTATCGCAACGTACAAGGTACCCCTGCTACGCCTAGTTCCTCCGCCTCTAGCCCCTCTGAATACTCTCGTTCTTCTGCAACCTATCACAACCGTAAAAGAGGAAAGAAAAAGGTACGTAACGGTATCTTAATTGGTGTAGGCGTTTTGCTTGTTGCATTCATTGGCTTTGGTGTGGCACTCGGCTTGTCTGCTCTCAATGTCAAAGATCAAGCTCCTCAGCTTATGAATACCGCAACCGCTCTCAAAAACGATCTGCAAAGCGAAAATTCAGAGGCCCTTGTTTCTGATGCACAAAAACTCAATACCCAAATTGCGTCATTAAAAGAAGAGGTCAATGGCCCTCTTTGGACTATCGGTAGCTTTATTCCTGTACTTGGCGAAGATATCAGCGCTGGTCAAAAGCTCATTAATGTTGCTAGCAATCTCTCTGAAGAAGTGCTTATGCCCATAAGCGGCGTTCTGGCTGACTACCCCTTAAACACTATTTACAAAGACGGCAATATTAATGGCGATGCGCTCAATCTCCTCTGCGACACACTGGCTAATGCTGCACCCACCATCGCAGAATCCGCACAGACTGTCGACGGCATTGGCACGGTCCATATTGGGCAAATCAATCAGCTTACAGAAAAGCTCAAAGACCCCCTCAATATGGCATCTCAGTTTATGGCAGATAATGGTGACGCATTCCGTTTGATCCCTGATCTGTTGGGCTGCAATGGGGATCGTGAATATCTTATTATTGCCCAAAATTACTCTGAAGTACGTCCAACCGGTGGTCTTCCTGGCACTGTTATCCCCTTACATGTATCTAATGGCAATCTTGATTTTGGCGATCCCGTTGCGATGGCTGATGCACGCAATGCGCAGAATTACCCCATCCAAATTACCGATGAAGAGCGCACGTTGTTTGGCGACATCTTAGGCTACAGCACAACCGACATGAACAATATTCCTGATTGGTCCCGTGCTGCTGATATCATTTCTCAAATGTGGGCGATCTATAACGGAACCACCGTTGATGGCGTAATTGGCATCGACGTTGAAACGTTTAAGCGCCTAGTAAGTCTTGGGTCTTCTACCGTTGCCCTTCCCGATGGATCAACCGTTAACTCGGCCGATCTCACCAAAATTTTGCTTCATGATGTCTATGTAAATTATCCCGATGGCGCCATGCAAGATGCATATTTCTCTATGGTGCTGGGCTCCTGCATGGACATTATTGAAGGTAAGCTTCCTGATCTCGGACTACAAAAAGTCGCCAATGTTATACAGCAATCTATTCAAGAAGAACGCCTAATGGTATGGATGCGCAACACTGAAGAAGAAGCCCTCATGGAGCAACTCGGTTGCGCTGGGACACTTTCCTATGATCCCAAAACTCCCGAAGTCGGTCTTTATTTCTACGATCTAACTTGGAGCAAAATTGATTGGTATTTCAAACCAGAAGTCACTCTTGGCGATGGTGTTAAAAATACCGATGGGACAACCAGTTATCCCATGACTATTAAGCTAACTAATACCTTAACCTACGGTGATGCCGAAAATCTCCCCGTAGCTGTAACAGGTATCCACCCCACCAAACAAGATGTAACCGACATGCTCACCAACGTCTACTTGTACGCCCCTGCAGGAGGAACAATTAGCAACATCCAATATGCAGGCGTTGACGGTTTCTCTCTGAATCCTGCCACGCACAATGGATTGGAAGTTCATTTTGGCTTACTGCATTTGCTTGCCCAGCAATCAGAAACAATTAGCTGCACGGTAACGACATCTAAAGATGCGACTGAGCCTCTAACATTAAGAATGATGCAGACTGCCCACTAATAACACGTAACACATATATATCACTCATTGGTCTCAAAGCCTGACATCTTTATCTTTTCACAGTCATAAGGGGATAAGTACGCGTTACATCAATTGAACTTTCTCAAAATCAGCTTTACGATTTGTGTCTAAAATCATTTTGACAACTTACGCAAAAGAGATTTTTCGTCTACATTGCTTCTATCAAGCACAAGTTTGTCAAATCGACACCAATGCATAACGCGCTTAGGATCAGATAGAGTCCCGTATATTCTTTCACTCCCTAGATGGCAAACAAGTTTGCCATCTTCAGTCTTTTCAATATAATCAATTTTTCCAATTGCACATCGATCGCCAGAATAAAGTTCAAGCATTATTTCACCATTATTATCGTCAACCAAAAAGTCTTTACGCCACATTACCTCAATCAAACCGGCAAGATAAAAAACAGCGCACAACTCGACAATTAAAATCACAAGTTCAGTAATGCTAAAATAAAATGATCCAAGACGAAATAAGATATTACCAGTTATAAGCAAATGGCCATCTTGCACATTAATTGTCAAATAACCAAAAACTATAATTCCAATGACTAGCCACATAATCAGGATCGGCCCAATTTCTTTATTGAGATAAAACGCTACAAATACTAATACCAATAGAATGAACCAGCCTAAAGGCATAGCAATAGCAGGGATGCTTCCAGCATAAGCAACAAAATACGAAATAACGCAGATCGAAATAACGCCAGATGAGATAAACATTACAGTGCGAGAAAGTGTCGCACGACAAAACGGAGGCCAAATTCGATAAAAAGACGATGCGGCCGATGAAAACCATGTAGATACGAAATAAGACAACACGGTAATTGACGCTATAAGCGCGCCTGCAATTTCAAAAAAATGTTCACCAATATCTACAATAAACATATCAACATCATTCATATAAGTTCTTTTAAAGTTGCGAATATTCTAGAAAATGGATTACTGAAGGTAAATGCGAACTACAAAACTAACTTCATTATGAGCTTATATGATTTTAAAATGGTAACCATCAATAGCAACACAGATATTTATCTAATCAAAATGATTGAGCAAAGAAAGACACCAAAATCATGGACCACCCTTAAAAAGGGTGGTTTGCGCTGGGGCTATAAGCCCAAGGGGCACCGGCAGCGTCTCAAGGCGCTTGCCTTTCACATTGTTCAAGCCGTACTGCCTTTGACTCGTAGCAAGCTGGTTAAACCAGCTAACGTATTACCAGGCTATCCCTTAAAGGGTCTTAGATACTCTTTTACACTTAGTTTATCCACCATCTGATCTAAGAGCTTCTTGCTCCCTAATATATTTTGCGATTGTCGCTTCATTAAGACCTACAGTAGATACGTAGTAGCCTTCAGACCAAAAATGCCTGTTCCCAAATTTGTACTTTAGATTAGCGTGACGATCAAACATCATAAGGATGCTTTTCCCCTTGAGATATCCCATAAAAGAAGACACCGAGTATTTGGGAGGTATACTGACCAGCATATGCACGTGATCCACCATAAGATGACCTTCAATTATTTCAACTCCTTTGTACCTACAGAGTTGCTGAAAGAACTCTCCTAATGATTTTCGATACTGGCTGTAAATTAATTTGCGCCTGTATTTGGGTGTGAACACGATATGATACTTACACATCCATTTTGTGTGCGATAGGCTATTTGCCTTATTTACCATAACGACCGCCTTTCCAAACAGATACGACTTGAACGCTTGTATCTTAAACCCGGTTTGGCGGCTTGTTATTTTTGCAAGGGTTAAACCTATATCGCTCACCCGCATAGCGGATAGTTGATATCTCGCACGCTAACGCGTGCTCGACAGGGTCACGTCCCTC
>CAJMOJ010000070.1 GCA_905215035.1 uncultured bacterium | reverse complement strand
CCATTAACTTCCGCTGTACTTTCTTTTTGGGCAACAGTTACTTTTACTTCATGCCAAGCTTCATCGTAACCAAAATCGCCTGTTGTATTATCAGGTGTTCTTCCTATCTCCTTAGCATAAAGTGTGTACTGTTTACCTGTAGCAGTACCCGCAAAATCCTT
Organism: uncultured bacterium; assembly: GCA_905215035.1. Lineage (GTDB taxonomy): Bacteria > Actinomycetota > Coriobacteriia > Coriobacteriales > Eggerthellaceae > Anaerotardibacter. The sequence goes on along the minus strand of CAJMOJ010000070.1, from coordinate 9,466 downwards.
GTTATTAACAGTAAAGACTATCGTTCCATCACTTGTGTTGGTCGACTCTGCAATCAATGCAGATTCATCTTTTGCACTATACAGACCAAACTTAAATTGCGGAACTTGAGCAATTGAACCCGAATTATCGAACTTCTTTAATTCCTTAGTAAACTCAATCGACCAAGGAAGTTCTACTTTTTTCTCACTGGGCATTTGTCCAATTACGAGTTGTCCATTACAGCCGATTCCGCCACCATGCGTGTAACTGGTATTGCCCTCAACACGTAAAGCACGCGTAAGGTCAGTATTTTTTGGAGCTTGCGCAGTCAAACCAACAGTAAATTTGCCTTCGCTGTACCATTGTCCTTCTTTAATAGTAATGTCACCACTACCCTCAGGCCCTGCATAGCGACCAATCCATGCAACGCGCGATGAATCAGTAGACCCTGTTAGGCTTTGTCCGAATACAATACTTGCACGAGTGCAGTAATAATCTTGGGCAACCTCTTTGGAAAACTTTGCATTATCCTGATTATTGTCGTATGCATAAAAGTCTCCGGCTACATCCTTGTTTTTAATAGCAGCCGCAGTATAAGGTCCTGTATAGGCTGTATTGTTACCATTATTGAACTCTAAAGCATATAAATACGCATTTTGAGGACGTCCACCAACTCCGTTAAGTCCAGTCTTGTATGCAGTATTTCCATATACCGCTGCACCCTCAGTGATATTACCTATACCTTCTCCAGCAACACCGATTCGTGCATGAGGACAACCAGATATTCCTCCGCCGAGGCCGTAAGCGGTATTATCCCAAACCTTTACCGTGGAAAGAGTTGCTTTGCCTCTTGATTCAACAAAAATTCCTCCGCCGCCCCAGTCGGTTGTTGTTTGCGAAGTATTATTCAGAATATTTCCTGCTGTAATTATTGCATCAGGCGCAGCCGTATAAATACCGCCGCCTTCATGTTTTGTTGCGGTATTACCTGAAACAGTACCGCCATACATTTCAAAGTTACACCAACGATCAATATAAATACCGCCGCCAGTCTGAGCCGTATTGTTAGTTATCGTGCCACCATACATGACAAACTTTGGATTGTCCTTGTAATAGCTTGCATTTTGATCTTGATTATTAACAGATGCGCGTTGTACATGAACGCCACCGCCAGCAGTTGATCCTGCTTCAAGCGCAAGACCGGTATTTGAATTTCCACCAAAGCTACTAGGCAATGCTGTACCTGTACCATTGGTGATAGTAAGACCTTTAGCATCTTTATTATCTTTTTGGTCTTCATTAAGAATTAAAACGCTCTTCCGGCCTTTTACGGTAATAACACTTGCGCCTTTACCCTGGCCATTAATAGTGCCCGTTCCTTTAAGGTTGAGCGTCTGATTTGCGCCGACGGTAATAACACCATTCAAAGTACCATTGACGGTAAGGGTGTAGTTCCCTGTTCCAGGAAGCGTCAAAGCAGAGCTGAGATTTACCGTATCTCCAGCATTGATAGTAGCGTTTTTGTTGCTATCCCAAACGATAGAAGCGCTTACCGCACGAGCAATAGCATTGCTTGAGGTATCACTCGATTCATTGGCCTGCTCATCAGCAACCACAGCTATTCCATCATTGTCTGATTGAGGATCCTCAGAAGAATCTAACATCTCAAGATCAGTAAGACCTTCTTCAGAAATAACAGCACTATCTCCCGCTTCAAATAAAACAGGATCATCTTGTGGCGCCGGCTCATCGTTATTACCGTAAGCAGCACTCATATAAGGGAACATGGTGGCCACAAGCGCGATAGCCAGGATAATCCCCAACCAACGTTTGAAGTTTTTATTACTTAATATGTTATTGAGTAGTTTATTCATGCTGTCCACCTCCCTTAAGCGCTCTGCTCGTTTTTATTACGCTTGCGACGAATCACGAGATAAGCCGCAATTCCGGCTACTACAAGCACGCCAAATCCAATGCCAGCAATAAGACCCCAGTTCGTATCAGTAGCACCAGAAGCTAAGGGGTTCTCATTGTCCGCAATCGTGCGCTCTGTTGCCGTATCTTGTCCGTCAAGTCCTGCCAAAGGATTGTCATCATCATTGATGATTGTCGTGGCCGCACCAGGAGCAACACCCGCATCTGCCGCAGGAGCATCAGCTGCTGGAGCGTCTACTGGGACTGGAGCTGCCGTAATTCCACCACCAGGAACCGTTACGGTACGGGTAGTCTCAATAATCTGTGTACGAGTGACGGTTATGTTTGCATTAATCACATCATCAACGTCACGGTAATAAATGGTGTAGGTTCTATCAGGAGAGAAATATGCATGGCGAATACCCGTTTCTTGTCCTGCTAGACGCACATACTCATTGCCATCCTGTGTGAAACGCTCTACGCCCTGCACCTCAACATAATTGGTGATCTCAGGATCTACATTGAGTGTCTCAGTACGCAATACCGCACCATTAGCAATATTCATATACTGAACCGTAATGTCATATGCCTCACCAGGAACATAGTCTTCAGGCACATAGTAGACATACTGCAAGAGATCTACGCTCTGCCCTAGGCTTTCCCAGCTGTAGAAGATTTCTTCAGTATTGCCTGCCCAAGGAACATAGGTTTTACCCTGGAACTCTTTCTTTTCCGGCATATAACTAAAATTGGTTGCTTCATCAGGAGTAATGGTTTGAACAACACGACCAAGCTCAACGCCTGTCTCTCCGTCCATTTCTACCAAGGTAAACTGAATTTCTTTAGTTGCATCCTGGGAGTCATAAACGGCTTTTACCGTGCGCTTTCCATCCTCCATCACAAAGTCACTATCAGTAAGATTTGCAGTGAACTCGAGAGCCGTGCCATTTTTATTGTCTGACTCAGCAAGCGTGCCGCCTTCAATTTTGCTGGTGTTCAAACGATAGAAATTAACACCGTCGGCACTCTCAATGCCTGATTGCTTGTTCATCGAAAACGTATTTGGCAACGTATAACGATATCCATATCCAGCAATACCTACCGTATCGCTCCATAGCAATGAGTCGTTCTCATCAACGTATTTAATTACAACCTCATAGGATTGCTGATCCATGTTTTCTACCGGCATTACACGAACCGTATATGAAGCTTGCGATGGGGTGAGCAATACTTTCGTTCCACCAAGGCTTGAAATAGCACGATAGTACGTTATAGTCTCTTCATCTTGAGGATCAGTAGCGGTAAATGACTTTTTGATATGGACTACTTTTCCACTCTGATCAATACCGCTAAATGTTTCTGTTTTTACAATATTACCGTCAGGGTCAACATAGTTAACAACGCCCTCAACACTACCAGCAGCATCTTGTTTATATGTAACAACATATGCATTAAGCGCTTCATTAAAAGCGTTGTCGTACTTTGAGCCGCTCGGAATGCTATAGGTTATAGGGTAGGCATCTTCGTCTGTATTTTGCTTGTAGTACGTTTGCCCGACACCAAAGTTTTTGGCCTTATTTACTTCAGCCTTATCTGCAGTGCGAATACCCAAAAGTACCATCTCAGATGCTTGATCATCATTGATGATATTTCCGTATACCGGATAGATTGTTCCACTATACAATGACTCACCCTGCATCAAAGCTGTGCTTACCTCAACGGTATAGGTTGCATGGTTGTTTGGATCACCAAGCAATTCCGCTGCTGATTGGCCCGCTGCTGCTCCACTTTGTGCTTTCATTTGAACCGCAACGATTTGCGCAATTTGCGCACCGGATCCAGCATAGTCATCGTCAGAGCCAGCCTGATTCATATCAGCGGTATATTTAATTGGATTGCTGAGAGGCTTGCCATCTTTCTTGACGGTGATATAGATTGCTTGATCACCAAGATTATCTACTTTCAGCAGTTCCCAACCTTGCGCAGTAGGCTGCATAAAATCAACACCACTCACCGCAATGGGTTTAGCCTGCTCTTCTCCTGGATTATCCGCATTGGACTCTGCCTGTGCAGGCGCAGGGATACCCAAAAGGCTGAATGCAAAAACAAACGCTAGCAATGCAACAAGTGCAGCGTTCGCTTTAGCCTTGGCTCGTGCTCGCATGATGTCCCCCTAAAGATATAAGCGAGTAACTTCCTCTATCGTTCCTAAGATTCAATCAGCAAATTTGCTACGAGCGTGTCTTCAATTGTGATGAGTATGTTTTTTGTTTGGAATATGTGCCCGTACCAAAATTCCCGATTATTCCCAGGTGATTACCCGATTGTTACTATACTGACAACTTATTTTCATTTGTAGTCTTGTCTTATGAAAAAGTTATAAATAGCCATAATTGTGTAATCATTGGACGAAAAACATTACAGTTTTTATAGCTGTTTACGCAAGCCTCTTTGTAATAAACCCCTATCCATATTTACAAATATTTCACAATTATTTTTATTTCTTATAGTTATTTAAATAAGATCTCGTTAAAACGTGTCTCAGATATTTATAAGAAACGCATATCTACACTCTTTAGCACTTATATCTTTTAAGTCATCACCACTGAAATAACGAGTAAACAACTTTGAGACGATTCACCAAAACTCGTTCTCTCGAGCCATGCTTTGCGCGATGCTACTGTCACTACAACTACAACTACAGCTACAACCACGACTGCAACAACTACTACAATCACCAGCAATCACTTATGTTTTGAGAGCATGACATCTCAACGACAGCTAGAAGGATTAATCATGTCTGATACCACATCAAAAACTCCACAAGACGCTGCGTTAAATACCCCATCGATCACCATTATTGAAAATGGCCCCTATGTAGTAACTGGTCATGTCCCCTTGAGCGAAGATGTCCTCGTCGAAGCTTCCGATGGCACCCATCTTCAATACAATCGCCTCAAGGATTATGCCGTTGGAGAAACGTATCGTCTCTGTCGGTGTGGAGCATCAGAACATATGCCTTTTTGCGATGGAGCCCATGCCTATGCTCATCGTCAAGGCGATTTTGATGGGACTGAAACAGCGTCGCACGAAAGCTATGAAATACGTGCGCACCTGTTTGATAATGAAGATCTTGAACTACATGATGATAAACGCTGTGCGTTTGCGCGACTATGCCATAGGCAAGAAGGAAGCGTGTGGGAGATGATGCGCAAAACTAACGTCGACGAACAAGAATTGATTGCTGCGTCGTGGCTGTGTCCTACTGGGCGCCTTGAACACCGCGACAAACAAACGGGACATGTTTATGAGCAAGTATTTGAACCCAGTATCATTCTTATTGAAGATCCTAAAAAGAACGCAAGCGGACCTCTCTTTGTACGTGGCGGCATTCCGCTTATTGGAGCGGATGGATATGAATATGAAGTCCGCAATCGGTATGCACTTTGCCGATGCGGCGCTTCATCCGACAAACCTTTTTGCGATGCACGCCACTGGCATATTGGTTTTCAAGATGGCAGCGATGCGTTTGCCGGTGCCGTAGGCGTGCGCGATGAATCGTTTGAAGATACGCCAGAACCCTGACACAATAACGCTGCATACAAAAAGTGCTGTTAAGAAGCAAGCGTATTAATAATTGCTGTAAGCCAAGGCGATGCCACTTGATCAACGCGACCCTCATCGCATAATTCTGCAATGCGTGGATCCATAGGGATTTGCGCTGTTGCAGAAATGCCGAACTCATGAGCTAGTGACTCGATTTTTGTCTCGCCAAAAATGAAATGTTTTTCATCGCAGTTCGGACAAACAAAGTACGCCATATTTTCAATCAGACCTGCAACCGGAATATTGAGCGTCTGAGCCATGTTAACCGCCTTGGCCACAATCATTCCCACAAGCTCTTGAGGCGAGGTAACCACCACGATACTATCAACGGGCAACGACTGGAAAACCGTCAGAGGGACATCGCCTGTTCCTGGAGGCATATCAACAAAAAGATAATCGATATCACCCCAGACTACATCGCTCCAAAATTGCTTAACCACCCCTGCAATCACAGGACCGCGCCAAATAACGGGGTCAGTCTCATTGTCGAGCAGTAAATTAGTGGACATAATCTTGGTACCATCAGCAGCTTGCGCAGGAATGAGACCATCAGGACTTCCCATGGCTTTCTCATGAATACCAAACATGCGCGGAATAGAAGGGCCGGTAATATCAGCATCCAAAATGCCTACCTGTTTCCCTTGTTTTGCAAATGCAGATGCTAGCAATGACGTAGTAAGCGATTTGCCAACACCGCCTTTACCGCTCACCACGCCAATCACTTTTTTGACATGCGACTTAGAGTTTGGTTCAGCCAACAAACTTTGCGGCTCACGACGCTCTCCACACGCTTTTGAACAGGTTTTACAGTTATCATTACACGCTTGACTCATCGTTATCACCTTTGTATTCCAAAATAAAGACCATAAGCAAACACACTCGGTTTATGTACTGTTTATACACTATCGCAGGTCGCTGGAATGCTTATGCCTACTGTTATGCTTACATCTGTTGTTGTACGTATGTCTGCCCTCTTTTAATGGCGGCGACGGACAAACATCATACTTAATCCAGATACCATAATGCCTAGTACGAGAACAAGTATCGGCAACATTGCATGATCACCCGTGCCAGCAGATTCTCCGCTCTCACTAGACTGTTCAGCGGATCTTTCTGAATCATTTAATGAAGGATTGGTGGGATCATCAGTGGTGACAGGATCATCAGGAGTGCCTGGATCTGTTGGGTTGTCAGGTGTCGGCGGCACAACGGGTTTGTCTTGAGAATTAACAAACTCTGCCTCATGCATGACACCTTGCTGTATTACACCGGTAATAGTGCCTCCAACAGGGGACACAAACAAACCATTCTGGTCACCATCTGTTTCCGTAACTTTATAGGTGTACCCTTCAGGAATACCCATCACAACAATATCTTCATCATGATGAAGCGGAATCTCATCCCCGCTTCCAATAAAGCCAGTACGATCCTTTCCATAGAAGTAATACTGCTCAGTATGCGGAAGCTCATTACCGTCTTTGTCATAGATATGCAAAACAAAATGGAAGAGTTCGCTATATTGCTCATCCTTTACCTGCGAACCAGTTACCATCTTAGAAATCGATAGGTTTCCTGCAGCTGGTGCATGCGTGTTATGGTCCGTAACAATAACGGTATTAACAAGACTGAATAAGCTTGTAATATCCATATCCTTTAAGTCATCTGCCATAGCCTCTGAATGCCAAGGATCATTAGGATCATCGTGCTCATGAAGATTTTGCTGAACACGAGCGCGCATATAACCGGTATCTGTTACAAAGAATGGCTGAATATTTTTACCGCCATCTGCATCAGAAAGACCATAATCAATAACGGCATTTTGTCCATAATGCAAATTCATAGACCGCGGGATATCTTGTTGGCCTGTATCAGATAGATATACATCTTGCCAATCTTGCAGACCAAATGACTGAGAAGGCTGTTGCTGCGCAAACGATGTAATATCACGCAACGTAATATTAACCTCGCCTTCAGATGCATACTGCACCATAGTTTGTGTCAGTTTACCAACGCCCGCAGAAACACTCACGCCGTCATCAGGAGTGCCTGCATCAGCATAAATAGAATACACTCCTACTTTTATCGGAATGATCGTAGGATTAAGATCGCACCCTTCAGGAGCATTAGTCTCTTTAAGATAATAGGTAGCAGCACCTGTTTCATACGTAACATTAGGCCATATCATATTTGCATAGCCACTATCAGTGACATTGTTGTTCTGAAGTGGTTCAAAAATAAGTACACCATCAGATCCATCAACGGTAGCGGTTGTTCCTACTGCGCTACGATGCACGTCTTGTTTGGCATCGTCTTCTGATTCGTACAAGGCGAACTCAGCGCCATTTCTTGCAATACCATTTTGATCAATTTTAGTCACACGAAGTTGGCGCTGCTCATTAGGTATATAGAGTACCGTACGGAAATTACGAATAAATTCTGAGATATCTAAACCGGTGTATCCTCGTTGTTGAAAGTTATCCGAATAGGGATCGATGGCTTTGATGAGCTCGTCAATGTGGCTTCCTGGTTTACCTCCATCGTCATTAACTGCCATCATTGCAACTTTGCCCAGTGCTTCATAGCGCTCCTGGCTACTCATTGCCCGCACACGTGATTCATCAACTCCTAATACCCGTGCTAGCGCATCAGGCTCGATAAGAGCATAGTACATGCGCATATCGCCATTTGGATTAGTAAGAATATAGCGATCAGCACGACCCGGTAGATTTTGAAGCGTTCCGTCAAGACGACCAGACTCATCATCCCAGGTAAGATACCAGCCTTCGGTATGATTTTGATCAAGACCTTGAATTGAACGATAATGCTCTGCTGACTGCATAAGTGCAGCAGTCAATGTTGAGACACGAGTGTCTTGACGATATTGCTCATATGGTGCGTTGAGGTCCCCTACCTTAACCGTTTGAAAACCCACCAGATTGTCACCATAGAGCGGAAACCACGCACGGCCACTCTGGTAGTGTTCCTGCTTTAGCATAGGCACTGCAACAACAAGGCCATACTGCTGTGAGTCGAGCGGAACCTGCGCAGTAACAGCATCTCCTAGTTGATCCTCAGGGATCTTAGAAACGGCTTCACCGTTTTCACCAATTTGTCCAAAATAAATTGATCCATTATTGCCTGTTACATAACTATTGAAACTCGCATACGCCCCTGATTGATAGCGATTATTGACTATTAACATCGTGTTTGCTGGATCGAATCGAATTAATAGATCTGTTGGCACCGACTTGTATCCTGAAGGCGCTTTTGTTTCTCGCAAGATATAAAGCAAGCCTTCGCTACCTCCGTCATAGCGATCAGAGAAATTAAATGGTTCGTCTTGATCAGCACGCGATGCATCAAGATCAACAAACTTAGCAATACCATTTTGATCGGTAACCAAATGTGTTAATCGATCCCCTTTGATACTTACTTGATCTAATGTCACATCTTGCGCATTATCAACGGTGGTACCCTCAGGTACATTTACGGCATATAAGTCAAATTCGGCACCAGCTAACGCGCTACCATTTTGATCAACCTTCTTGATTTGTTGATACAATGCGGGCTGCAAGTTAAATCGAACTGAAAGTGATGAATCAAAATTACCGCGCTCGAAATAGAACATCTTGAGCGTATGTGAGGTACTTGATGCAAAGGTATTGCCATTCCATCGTACGCTGTCATCTTTTCCTGCTGCCGCAAACATATCTTTAATAGTTGTTGAGCGCACAGGAGCTGGAACGTTTGCGATATCGCCATTAGCCGTATATGCAGTACCCATGTTGACATCACCAGTTGCAAAATTGATCGTGCCATACAGCTCTGAATGCACACCGCCCAAATCAAGCACCAAAACATCATCAATAAAGACCCATAAGTCATCATCCCCGATAAACTCAAAGGTCATGTCGCCGGAAGAAAAGGAAGCAACATCTGCCTGGACATTCATGTTCATAATCTGCT
>CAJMOJ010000069.1 GCA_905215035.1 uncultured bacterium | reverse complement strand
GAACACGATTATCTAGCGTTGAACCTTTCGCATGAGCCTTTAACTACACAGCTTGTCAGATACGAGGCAGAACTTATTTTCATTCCTACTTTTTTCGGAAATGGGGCTATTGATTCAGTGTTTGAAGTTTCATTGCCGCGTTTGACTCATCACGTGATGATTGTTGTTGATCCTTATAATCCGGGAGTTTTTCTATGAGAAGCACTAATAAACATGCCCATTTTATTACACGCGCTACTATTCGAGCGATATTGATCCTTATGGTGTGTTTAGGAGGGGTTTTGTTAGCTGAGTTACTTGTGGGTGATCAATCTTTCCATGATTCAACAAGCAGCCAAAGTATTGATGATCTTCCGGAATTTAGCGCACTTGCCTTTGAGTCTGGACTTATAGGAGGGACAGGCAACATTTCTCTTTTGGAGCATGGTGACAACAAAGAAAAAACTCTTGGCGATGTTGAAGCGGTTGCGCATGTGTTTGATGAGTACGAAAAACGCCTCCTGGCTCACTTCAATGCAGTATGGATGGCAACTGATACGCTTGATGAGAAAATAACTCGGGGAGTATTTGGGGTATCTGCTCAGCTCTTTAAAACATACATAGGAGCTCCTTATGTGCTTCAATATCAGCAAGAATGCGAAGACGATGTAACTCTAATAGGCTGGGTAATTGATCCCAAAAGCAAAATAACTTCATCGTTAGCTTCTCATAGTGATTATCTTGAGGCATGTGGCTGGAAACCTGTTGCGAGTAATTCAGAAACAACTTTGTCGTTTGTTAGAGATCAAAGCGTTGTGCCGCCAGGGGATAGGGACCAAAGTGCGTATTCTTGGTTGTTACTTGAATTGGTCTCTCTTGATGATCGTACACTTGCTTTGTATTCCATGAGATGAGCATTGTTTAGACGTTGCGATAGGTTTGCGTTAAGACATGGTTAAGACATTGTTGATATTGTTTTGAGATTGCCCCAGTAAGCTAGAAATACATCGAAGCAACTACAAAAAGAAAGGAATTTTTTGTGATATATCAAGAGGGGATTGGGGTATTGATTGGAGCGTTTAGTTGGTGTGCTCGTTTACGTGGATTATTTGCATGGAAGCATACTGACAAAACACTTTTATTGGCACCGTGTCGCTCTATTCATACATATGGTATGAAACGTGCTCTTGATATAGCTTTTATTAACCAACATGGCGAAGTTATCAAGGTTATCAAGATGCTCCGTCCGTGGTCACGTGTGTCGTGTTGTGGCGCGCACGCGGTATGCGAGCGTTTTAGTTGTGACGATGCGTGGTTTAAAGAGGGAGACCAGCTTGTTATAGGAGTAGAACGAGCTTCTCTTATAAAAGTTCAAAAGGGAAGCGCTATTACAAGAAAGGATGCATAACGTATCTATGGTAACAACGAAAGAAAAGGACTATCAAACTAAAGTTTGTCCTCAATGTGGATCACGGTGTTTTGCTGATATGGATACCTGCTATGGCTGTCTCTATCATTTTGATGGGACACCCTCTCCTGAAGTGGTAGTTCCGAAAAAGAAAGGGAAAAAGAAACATAAAAACCAAAAAACTTTGTTAGAAACACAAGGATTGCTTTTTTCTGAATTAGTCGATGAGTTGTATCGTCGAGGGCTTCAGGAGATGAGGATTCCTGCAACGGTGCAAATTACGCCTGGAGAGCGTGATGCATCAACAATTGCGCTTGAAATAAAAATAGATAGGCAACTGTAATTGTTGCCTATCTAGATAATACAATGAATTGTTAAACGGGGTATATTAGCGAAGAACTTCCTGCAAGGAGGATGTGTTAGCCAATAAAGGAGCGGACAGCTGCCTCAATATCTTGGGTATCTTTATCAATTACTTCGCTAAAGCGGATAGGAAGACTATCAAGCACCGCCAAATTCCGAGGGATGTTGTGAGTGTTGGTCTCTTCAGCAATCAGGGTGTTGAGAGCGCACCCTGATAGTTCCGCGACTTCAGAAGGTAAGGGAGCGCCGGGTTCAAGTTTGTGAAGAGCGCGATAAACATTTTCACCAAATTTTGCCCAATGTGCTGTGGATGCAATCAGTACAGGACGGTCAGAACGCAGATTGGTGGCGACTTTATATGCTACTGCTGTATGAGGATCCATGAGATAGCCATACTCATCAAAAACTTCTTTGATGGTACTAAGACACGTTTGGTTATCAACCGAATCAGAAGCAAAGTCAGCTTGTAATTGATCAAGGGTGTCTTGATCAACGGAGAAGTGTTTATCTTGTTTGAGTTGTTCCATCCATGACGCAATAGCTTTGTTATTGCGACCCGTTAGTTCAAAAAGCTGGCGCTCCATATTAGATGAAATCAAGATATCCATAGAAGGCGATGGGGTTAAAACAAAATCGCGATTTGAAATATCGTAGGTGCCGGTATTGATAAAGTCGGTTAAGACACGATTTTCATTACTAGCACAGAAAAGCATATTGAGTGGTGTTCCCATTTGCTTTGCGTACCAGGCAGCTAAGATATTGCCAAAGTTACCGGTGGGAACACAGACATCTAAGAGTTCTCCCGCTTCAAGTTTGTCTTCCTTGACAAGTTGAGCGTAGCTTGAGATATAGTAGACAATTTGGGGTAAGAGACGACCCCAGTTGATAGAGTTTGCGCTCGAGAGTGCAAGGTGATGATCATTTTGAAGCTCTTTGGCAAAAGTCTCATCGTTAAATACTGATTTAGCACCACTTTGGCAATCATCAAAGTTGCCCTTAACAGCCCATACCATAGTATTGGATCCATCTTGGGTGGCCATTTGTTTGTACTGGATATCGCTTACGCCGCCATCGGGATACATAACAGCAATTTGAACTGCATCAACATCTTTAAAGCCTTCAAGTGCAGCTTTACCGGTATCACCTGAAGTGGCAACTAAAATTAAGAAGGTATGATCAAGTTCTCCTTGTTCGGTGAGCTGCTTAACACTTGCACTAAAAAAGTTAGGAAGACATTGGAGTGCCATATCCTTGAAAGCACTAGTGGGGCCGTGCCAAAGCTCTAAAATATGGGTATTTTCATCAAGAGAAGTAATTGGGCAGATGTCTGCAGAGTCAAATTGATTCCCGTAAGTTTTTTCCATCAATGCATCAATGGTGTCTGCAGGTAAATCAATCGAAAATGCTTTATAGATAGTTGCCGCGCGTTCAGCATATGGTTTGTCGGCTAAAGCAATGATTTCATCTAGTGTAAGATGAGGGAGGTTTTGAGGAACAAAAAGCCCACCGCCAGGAGCAAGTCCCTCTACTACGGCTTGAGTAAAGGTTACCGGTGTTTCACAATAACCTCTTGTGTCGATATAGCGATTAGTTGACATAGATCTCCCTTTGTGAGGTACCATTTGTTGAAAAGTATAAACCTCTCACATACCCTACCAATGACAAATCTTGTATACGCTTCTGGTTATTCGGAGGGTTGGAATGAGAAAACAACGGATAGAGAGATTGTGGCGTTATGAATAAAGTATCTATGTCGCATGAAGATTATTTAGAAGCTATTGTCATGCTAGGCGGCACACCTCTTGTTCCGGTGCGCTCAGTGGATGTTGCTGCCAAAATGGGAGTTTCTAAAGCATCGGTTTCTAAGGCGATCTCATCACTCAAGGCTGCAGGTATGCTTGATCAGCCATTTTATGGGGATATTACTCTTACTGAAGAAGGATATCGTTACGGAAAGTCAATTCTTCAAAGACACGATATGCTTACAAGCTTTCTAATAAAAAAGATTGGCCTTAATCCTGAAACCGCAGAAGAAGAAGCCTGTCAGATGGAGCATGCAATTAGTGATGATTCATTTGAAAAATGGCTTACCTATTTTGCTAAGATCGGCCTGTAGAGGAATTGCGGTAATGTTTAGTGCCAAAGAAGAATTTGCTCATCATAGTAAAGATGACCTTATCGAGCTCCTTGAAATGATGAGTAAAAATATTATGGCGATGGATGGCGTATGGTTTCAAGCTTGTGAAAAGTTTGATGATATGGATCGCGCTATGGACTGCGATAAAGATGCGTGGAAAAACTATTCTCCTGCAGAGGCAAAGCGTCTTAAACGATGGCTGGGTTTAGGCGAGCATCCTGGTATTGATGGTCTTGAGCAAGCAATGAAATATCGTAGTGGTACATTGGCCAATCCCGAAGTGCTGATGGAACGTACGGACGAGCATGAGCTTATTTATAAAATAGTCACGTGTCGCGTACAAGATGCCCGCACACGTAAAAGTATGCCTTATCATCCTTGCAAATACGCAGCAATTTATGAGCATGCTTGCTTTGCAAGTGCAATTGATAATCGTATCCAGACAGAATGTTTGAGCTGTTACCCCGAAATTACCGACGAGACTTGTTGTTGTGCTTGGCGTTTCTGGATTCCTGAATAAGATATCCTCAATAAGATAAAACTATTGCAATAAAGCAAAACCCATTCTTGCAAAGTACTTGCTATCGTGCCATAATCGAACAAATGTTTGAGTTACCGAGAGGCCTATTACACGTGCGTATTATTTTAGGAATTGATCCTGGATTGGCTAATACGGGATGGGGAATTGTTGAGCAGGATGGCCCACGTTTACGTTGTCTTGCCTATGGCTGTATTTCAACTGACAAAGAAATATCGCTACCTCTTAGACTTGAGAAAATTCATGACCAAATGGCAGCAGTTGTGGCACGGTTTGAGCCAACATGCGTTGGGGTTGAAACGGTATTGTTTGGCCAAAACACTCAGAGTGCTTTTGCTACGGGGCAGGCACGTGGAGCGGCACTTGTGGCGTGTGCGCGAGCGGGGTTGCATTTTAGCGAGTTTCCTCCAGCACGTATTAAGCAGGCAGTAGTGGGAAATGGCAATGCAGATAAAAAGCAAGTGCAGTTTATGGTTGCTCGGATTTTGAATTTGAAAAAGGAGCCATCGCCTGATCATGCAGCAGATGCGCTTGCAGCTGCTATAACGTATGCAGCCTATGATACTCCATTATATTAAATCCAGAATCTGTGCTTAGGCTGCCAAGTTTTAAAACTAAGAAGAGTCGAGAGAGATAAAGTGCCATGATTGCTTTTGTGAGAGGTAATGTTGTAAGTAAGACGTTTGATTGCGTAATCCTAGATGTGGCTGGTGTTGGCTACAAGATCGTGATGTCAGCGCAGAGCGCAACAAAGATTCCAGAAATCGGTACTGAAATTCAGCTTCTTACTAAGATGGTAGTAAAAGATGATGGGATCATGCTGTATGGTTTTGATTCGTCGCTTGAACAAGAAGTATTTGAAAAACTTATCACGGTAAGTGGGATTGGTCCTAAAGCTGCTTTATCTATTTTGTCCAGTTATACTGCCGAAGAGGTCATTGAGATAATTGCTTCTCAAGACGCCGCACGTATGCAAAAAGCATCGGGGGTAGGAAAGAAAACAGCATCACGCATTCTTCTTGAGTTAAAAGAGGCGTTTTCTCAACAAGAAGAGAGCCTTTTTACGCAAGGGTCTCCTAGCCAAAAATCAACTGCTTTACAAAGTGCAGCGGAAGCTCTTTTGAGCATGGGCTTTACAAGTGCAGAAGTTGATCTTGCCCTTAAAGGCGCTCCTGCTGAAGGAAACGAATCAAGCTTGTTACAATATGCTCTAAAACGATTAGGTGAATAGATGCGTATAAGCAATAGCATACATAAGAGCTTATATACGTATGAAAGGTTGTTATCTCTAAGATAACGACTGAAAAATATTGACACAGGATACGTAGTGTTCGTAGTGTTGCTGGATAGGTTGAGAAGAGATTTCATATCGTGGCCGATGAATTTGAAATAGAAAATTTGCTGTATGAAGCTGATGCTGATTGTGATGCAGAATTCGATCACCGTCAGCGCACCACATCAGTGGAGTTAACTGAGGATGATCTAACCCTTGATAGGTCCTTGCGACCTCGTTTGCTGTCAGATTATTTAGGTCAAGAAAAGATTAAAGAAAGTTTACGCATTTCTATTGAAGCGGCAAAAACTCGCGGAGATACGCTTGATCATATTTTGTTTTCAGGTCCTCCTGGTTTGGGTAAAACCACGCTTGCCGCTGTTGTTGCCAACGAGGTAGGGACTCATATTAAAACAACAAGTGGGCCAGCTATCGAGCGCACGGGAGATCTTGCTGCAATTCTAACTAATCTTGAAGAAGGCGATGTCTTGTTTATTGATGAGATTCATCGTCTTAATCGTATGGTAGAAGAAGTTCTTTATCCTGCACTTGAAGATTTTGCGCTCGATATTGTGGTGGGTAAAGGGCCTGCGGCACGCTCTATCAGACTTGAGCTTCCACGCTTTACGCTTATTGGAGCTACAACGCGCACAGGCTTACTAACGGGGCCTTTACGGGATCGTTTTGGCATCATATTTAGACTTAACTATTATTCATTTGATGAGTTAGCGCGAATCGTTATGCGTTCTGCACGTATTTTGGATGTTGCTATTGATGAAGAGGGTGCGCTTGAAATTGCGCGACGCTCGCGTGGAACACCCCGTTTGGCCAATCGTCTTCTTAAGCGTGTTCGTGATTGGGCTCAAGTAAAAGGTGATGGTGTAATTGATGAAGACACTGCTGCTCAAGCTTTAGGCTTTTTCGAAGTTGACGCTCTTGGTCTTGATTCAATTGATAATCGAATCCTAGAAATTCTCTGTGTGCAATTTGCAGGAAGACCCGTTGGTCTTTCCACACTCGCCTCGGCATTATCTGAGGAAATGGATACTATTGAGGATGTGTATGAACCTTTCTTGCTTCAGCAAGGATTACTCATGCGCACTCCCAAAGGTAGGCAGGCTACTGATAGGGCGTATGATCATTTAGGATTACAGCGTGTTGAAAGGAAATAGAATCCATGCTTCAAAGTGATTATCTTGTTCGAATGTTTACAGAGCTTGCCACTGCAATTAGGGAATCTATTCTGAGAGCACGAGGGGAGAATGACCCTGATGGTGCAGCGGTTATGTTGGAAGCAGCGTTTACTGAAGCAACTGAGATGGATGGTTCAATGCTTCTTACCCTTGCGCCTGAATCTATGGTTTCAATGATGCAAATATCAGGTACCGATCCTGCTTTGATTGGCTATTTATCACGAACGCTTTTGTTAGAGTCTCAGTATCTTGATCAGATACACAATGGTGACTTGTCATCACTGCGACGCAACCAGGCTTTTGCGCTTGCGCAAGCATATGGCGTTGAATTATCTGATGAGTCGATTTCTCCTGATGAGCTTGAAGCGTTTTTTGAATCTTCTGAACAGGAATAACAGAATAAAAAATATAGCAATCATCCAATTGAATGATTGCTATACGTCAATTGTTATACGTCAAGTACTATACATCAATTAAAGCGACAAGAAATATTGGTGAAGAAGAGGGTTTTCATCAAGTTCTGGATGAAATGCAATGCCAATTTGGTTGTGATATTGAACCGCTACCGGCGTGTCTTGATGTCGTGCAAGTATATTTACCTCATCGTCAAAAATTTCTGCAATACGTGGCGCCCTAATAAAAGTCATGGGGAGAGATATTGCTTGATTGTCTGGCGTTGTGAGTTGGGTAGTAGCTTTAAAGCTACCGAGTTGGCGTCCATATGCGTTTCGCTCGACCGCTATAGGAAGCGTTGCAAAACTAGGGTAGATATCCGAAGAGACGGGGGCTGTCTTTTCGGATGAGATTTGCGACGAGTCGTTTTTGTTCTGGTTAGCTTGTGCAGCTGTTTGAGTTTTTGCGAGCAAGATAAGTCCTGCACAAGTTCCCATAACAGGCATGCCATCCTTGATCGCTCTTTGCAGGTCGTCAAAAAGGTCGAGGTCATGGAGTAGTTTTCGCTGAACGCTTGATTCTCCGCCTGGCAAAATAAGTCGATCAAATGAACGCAATACATCCTTTTTTTGGCGTATTTCAAAGGTCGGTTCATCGAGGTTGTGAAGCACATTAGCGTGTTCGATAAAGGCTCCTTGAAGCGCTAAAATCGCGGTCGTCATGGTTTGCCTTTCCTACTGTCCGCGTTCTTCCATGATAAGAGCAATCTCATCGGCATTGATCCCAACCATTGCTTCACCAAGATTTTCTGAGAGTTCTGCTAAAAGTGCAGCATCAGTGTAATTTGTCGTTGCTTGTACAATGGCACGGGCGCGTTTAGCTGGATCACCTGACTTAAAAATACCTGATCCCACAAAGACCCCCTCGGCTCCGAGTTGCATCATGAGCGCCGCATCAGCAGGGGTAGCAATACCGCCAGCGGCAAAATTAACAACAGGAAGCTTGCCGTGTTCATGAACGTATTGAACTAAATCAAGCGGAGCCTGCAGTGTTTTTGCGGCCTCAAAAACCTCATCGTCAGATAACGCTTGAAGCTGTGCCATTTCTCGCTGCATTTGACGCATGTGACGTACTGCTTGAATGACATCTCCCGTGCCAGGTTCTCCTTTGGTGCGAATCATCGTCGCGCCTTCACCAATACGGCGAAGAGCCTCTCCTAAATTGCGTGCTCCACATACAAACGGAACGGCGAAGGTAGTCTTATTGATGTGATAGACATCATCAGCGGGACTCAGTACTTCTGATTCATCAATGTAGTCGATCTCAATCGCTTCTAAAATGCGGGCTTCCATGAAATGTCCGATGCGGCATTTTGCCATAACAGGAATACTGACTGCTGCCTGAATTTCTTTAATGAGCGATGGGTCAGTCATGCGTGCTACGCCCCCGGCTGCGCGAATGTCGGCAGGGATACGCTCGAGCGCCATGACGGCTGCTGCACCTGCATCTTCAGCAATGCGCGCTTGCTCGGGATTGGTGACATCCATAATGACACCACCTTTAAGCATTTGAGCAAGTTGGCGGTTGAGTGCAGCGCGATCGCTTTGTTTTTGAGAAGTGGGAGATGAGGTTTGAGAAGATTGAGTGGTTTGCATTGCGATCCTTTCATGGGAGGTGAAATTGTCTCACCAGATTTCATTAGATAGTTTTGATTATTTAGCTTAAGCAAAACTGGTTGTATGACTATAATCACAACTAGATAAACTTATAAGACCAGAATAAGATCAGAATAAGACCAGATGGGATTTGGCCATGTTGACCTATTCTTTAATGCAGCGCACAACTCAACCACTTTATGTATTCTTTTACGAATGCATCAAGCGCGACATTCTTTCAGGTGTCCTAGTTGCTGACGAAAAGCTTCCTTCTAAACGCGCACTTGCGAGACATCATCAGGTAAGTCTTGTTACTATTGAGGCGGCCTATCGCCAACTTATAGCTGAAGGTTACGTACGTGCAGAGGAGAGGAAGGGCTACTATGTTAATGCACTTTCGCCTTTGATGCTTTCATCCTTGAAGGAAGCAGGGCTAGGGAATACTGAGTTTGAGGATAGCAAATCATATGAGGTATCCGACAACGAGCTTACCCATCAGGTCTCTTATCAACAATTTCCTTATGCGCTTTGGGCAAAAAATATTCGCAAGACCTTAACAGAAGAACCGGTTGAGAATGTATTTGAGCAAAGTGATGCGCGTGGGGTGAGACGTCTGCGTAGAGCGCTTGCCCATTATCTTGAGGGAACACGAGGCATGCGTGTGGACCCTGAGTGTATTGTCATTGGTGCGGGCGCGCAAATTTTATATCTTATGGTGATACAGCTTCTTGGTAT
>CAJMOJ010000068.1 GCA_905215035.1 uncultured bacterium | reverse complement strand
GTTGAATTTTACTTCCTTCATTTTCTTGCAGACAAGAAAAAACTTCACGAAGTAAAAGCTCAACAAACGGATCAGAAAAATATGCACGATATTCTGTGGTCATATTGTCTTTAATTTCAAGAAATGTTTTTTCATAAAACAAGGTGTTAAAAAGTTCCTGAATCGCCGAAAGATCATGCGAAGCGAATGATTGAGTAAGCTCAACCGAACGGTTAAGAATCTGTCCGGTCTCAGTCACAATCACAATCATAACAACATAATCATTTAATGCCACAAGCGTAATACGCTTAATATGAAGAGAGAGAGCGCTGGGCGGTAATACGACAGCAAGACAATCAGTAAGACGAGTAAGAGCTTGCGATGTTTGAGTCATAAGCTCATCAAGCTCAGTTGCACTTGCCTGAAGCTCTTGAATAAGTTGCGTATCCCCTGCTTCATCATCAGCCAACTCATGCTCTAAAAGATCGTCAACAAAAGCGCGATATCCCACATCAGTAGGTACACGACCAGCAGAGGTATGAGGCTGCTCGATGTATCCTTCATTCTCAAGCGCAGAAAGATCATTACGTACCGTAGCAGAGCTGACACCAAGATGATAATGCCGGGTGAGCGTATTTGAGCCTACAGGTAAAGCGTGTGCAACATACTCTTCAATCAGAGCAGCTAAAACACGCTGGCGACGATCTGAAAGCATTGCGGTTAACCCACCTTCTTAACTCAATCCTGCTTACTATCTCATCACTTTGAATCATCATGAATAAGAAATGATGAGATCGTTTATATGAGTTTAGCAGTTGATGGAAAGGAGTGCTAAGTCTGGGCACAAACCCTCCATATATGGCAAGATAGGACTTTTGTATGAACTATCCTGAAACACTATCATTACGTATCAGGAATACCGCATGAAAGAAATGCTCCATAGACATGATTTCCGAAAAGCCACCCTTTTTCGGTAGGCACAAGTCGATCATTACAATACGCGATATAGCCCTCATCGCACAATGACGTTATTGTTTCATCAAGGTGATATGTGTATGGTCGTGCTGCATCAAGTAAGGCGTGTGAAACACCCTTACTCATACGCATACCCAACATAAGATCTTCTGCATAACGTTCAGAAAGATTGAGTACGTCAAGCACCTCATCTCCTTCTAAACGAATACGACTTGTCTCATCTTGCATCATAGTAACGGCACCGCTTCCAAGTCCCAGATAAGGAACACCGGTCCAATATGCACTATTATGTCGCGATTCAAATCCGGGTCGTGCATAACTTGCTACTTCGTAACGCTCAAAACCCGCACAAGTAAGATATGATGCAGCATCCTGCATCATATCTACTTGAAGATCTGAGTCAGGTTCAGGAAGCTGCCCTTGATCAACGAGCATCGCCATAGGCGTTCCCTCTTCAAGGGTAAGGGGATATACACTTATATGCGTGACACCAAGATCAATGGCTGTCTTAAGATCGTGCAAAAAAAGTTCTCGAGTTTGACCAGGTAAGCCACACATCAAATCAATGCTTATATTCTCAAACCTGATCTGTGCTTGCTCGATGGCTTCTTGCGCTTTTCGTGCCGTATGAATACGACCGAGAGAAACAAGGAGATCATCATTAAACGTTTGAACACCAAAGGATAATCGATTAACCCCGAGCGCCCAAAGATCTTTTGCCATAGCTTCAGTAAAACTCTCCGGGTTTGCCTCAAGCGTGCACTCAATTTCAGGAGTTAGATGCATGCTGAGCGAAAGCGTATACAGGATATTTGAAAGATTTTTATTCCCAAGATAGCTTGGCGTACCGCCCCCAATATAGACACTATCAAGTGCACCAAGTTCCTCTTCTCTGCTTGCTTTTCGTATAGCAATAATGAGTGATTCAATATACGCATCAATCTGTGGATCATCCACCGCAACCGCTTGTGTCTTAAAGTCACAATATAAGCAACGTTTTGCGCAGAATGGGACATGAATATAAAGAGCACCAAAAGGATCAAACATTTTACGAGCCTATTCCCTACTTATGAGCCGCCGCATCAGAAAAAATAGCACGAAAATCATCAATGGTTTCCGCATAGTTAATGCGCCCCCGATACTGACTTGCATCAGCAAGTCCCGATAAATAATGCATAGCATGTTTACGCATTCGAACTAAGATTTTCTGATCTTTTTGGCTCAACATCTCAGCATGACGCGTAGCAACACGCATCTTTTCTTCAATGCTTGGAGGTAATGGAAGAGGCTGATCATTGAAAGCAGCTTTGACTTCAGAAAAAATCCAAGGATTACCGCGCGATGCACGACCGATCATAATGGCATCGCATCCTGTTTGATTACGTATGGCAAGTGCTTTTTCAGCGTTTACGATATCACCGTTACCCACGACCGGGATATCAAGAACCTCTTTGATTTTTGCAACAACTTCCCAATCTGCACACCCACGATAGAGCTGAGCAGCATAGCGTCCATGTATAGTTACCGCTGCAGCACCAGCATTTTCTACCATTTTTGCAAATTCAACAGCGGTCTCATGGTTCATGTCGTAGCCACGACGAAATTTAACCGTCAAAGGATGTTTAAGGGCATGCGAAACAGTTTTTATAATTGTTGAAGCAAGCGATGGGTCACGCATGAGTGCTGCCCCATCACCTTTTCCAGCGATTTTTTTTGCAGGACATCCCATATTGATATCAATAGCGTAAAGTTTATCACCAAGCTCTTGTTCAACCCATTGAGCCTGCAGCGCAAGGGTATCTGGCTCATGACCAAACAATTGCACAACAATAGCTTCTTCATTGGGCGCAAGTTCAAGCAAATGTGTCGTCTTAGCATTAGCATAGGCAAGGCCTTTAGCGCTTACCATTTCTGAATAGGTAAGTTCGCAGCCACATTCAATACAGAGCTGCCTAAAAACTACATCACTTACTCCAGCCATAGGAGCAAGTAGAATTTTTTTATCCTCAAAAATCATGATTACAAAACGTAAAACTACTACTCTGTGTTTACTACTTAACTACTATGTATTCCTTCTATTTGCCCAATCAAATCGCTACATTCTTTTTTGTTGGGTTTCCTACTCATCAACCTTCAGAATGGCCATAAAGGCTTCTTGAGGGACTTCAACATTACCGATCGATTTCATGCGTTTTTTGCCCTTCTTTTGTTTCTCGAGCAACTTACGTTTACGCGAAATATCACCACCATAGCACTTGGCAAGAACATCTTTGCGTAAAGCACGCACAGTTTGACGCGACAAAACACGCGATCCTACTGCAGCTTGAATAGGCACCTCAAACATTTGACGAGGAATAATCTCTTTGAGTTTTTCAGTAAGAATGCGTCCACGATCATATGCCTTGTCAGCATGAACAATAAATGAAAGAGCGTCGATTGGTTTTCCCGCCAACAAAATATCAAGCTTAACCAGCTTGGATGGTTTGTATTCATCGAAGTCATAATCAAGAGATGCGTATCCCTTAGTGCGACTCTTAAGCTGGTCAAAGTAGTCCATGATAAGTTCAGAAAGAGGGATCTCCCAAAGCATTTCCACTGTTGAAGTAGAAAGATAATTCATAGTGACAAACGTACCCCGACGCGCCACGGTAAGTTCCATCACCGCTCCAACATAGTCAGGTGGAATCAAGATCTTTGCCTTAAGATAAGGCTCTTCAATACGTTGAATCTCAGCAGCATCTGGTAAATCTTGAGGGGAATGAAGAGAAAGCATCTCTCCATTGGTTTTATAAACGTGATATTCAACCGAAGGGGCCGTTGCAAGTAAATCAAGATCAAACTCGCGTTCAAGACGCTCTTTAATGACCTCCATATGCAATAGCCCTAAAAATCCTACGCGAAAACCAAATCCAAGGGCATGAGATGTTTCTGGTTCATAAATTAAAGCAGGATCATTAAGCGCAAGACGCTCAAGCGCATCTTTGAGATCTTCATATTGATCACCGTCAATGGGAAATAATCCTGTATAAACCATAGGTTTGACATCACGATAGCCACTTAAAGGTTCACTACAAGGATTCTGGGCAAGCGTAACGGTATCGCCCACCTTGACAAGCGAGGGGTCTTTAAGCCCTGTAACAAGATAGCCTACTTCACCCACCCCAAGTGCATCTACCGACACCTCTTGAGGACGACGAACACCGACCTCTTCAACTTGTGTCTTACAATTAGTCGCCATCATGAGAATGGTTTGACCTTTGGAAATTGATCCATCGACAACACGAATAAGGGCAACTACACCACGATAGGCATCAAAATACGAATCGAAGATAAGCGCTCGAAGCGGTGCGTCACTATCCCCTACTGGCGCTGGCACATTATAGACAATCGACTCAAGTAAATCATGAATACCTACTCCTGTTTTTCCTGAAGCTAAAATGGCATCATCGGCAGGAATAGCAAGGCCCTCTTCAATCTCTTCGCGCACGCGTTCTGGTTCAGCAGCAGGAAGATCAATTTTATTAATGAGGGGAATAATCTCTAAATTAGCATTCATTGCCATCATGGCATTTGCCACCGTTTGTGCCTCAACGCCTTGTGTAGCATCGACAACAAGAACAGCCCCTTCGCACGCTGCAAGAGAACGAGATACTTCATAAGTAAAATCAACATGACCAGGCGTATCAATCAAATTGAAATGATAGAGCTCTCCGTCATCAGCACGATAATCAACACGAACCGCTTGACTCTTAATAGTGATTCCGCGTTCACGCTCAATATCCATTGAATCAAGCAGTTGCTCTTTCATATCCCGCTCTGAAACAGTTTCTGTCATTTCAAGAATACGGTCTGATAACGTTGATTTGCCATGGTCGATATGAGCAATAATGGAAAAATTTCTAATCTTAGAAGGGTCAAGTGCCATGGTAAAAATACCTTTTTGTGTCCTGAATGTATGATACTTACTCGTTTTGGTCACGCAATATTTATTACGCGGTGTAATCTTATATGAAAAGGGATTCTACCCTATTTGAACATTACACGACCAAAACGATCACATTTTTTTGTGTTTTACATGTTTGATCGGAGGGTTTGTGTTACTATTTTAAGGCTTTCGTCTACATTTATACAGTCATATATATGGAGGATTCAAGAAGTGGCGAACATTAAATCTCAAAAAAAGCGCATCATCACTAATGAAAAAGCACGTCTTCGTAATCGTGCCGTTCGTTCTGAACTCAAAACTGCAACACGTGAAGTACGTGAAGCGGTTGAAGCAAACAACGGTGCTGAGGCATACGCTGCTGCTCAAAAAGCATGCCGTTTATTAGATCGTGCTGTTACTAAAGGTGTTATTCACAAGCGCCAGGCTGCTAATCGCAAATCCGGCATTATGCACTTGGTAAACACGATTGTCACCGCAGAAGATATTGCTGCTTATGAGCCAAAAGAAAAGAAGGCTCCAAAAAAGGGTGACAACAAAAAAGCTGCTGCTAAGGCTGCTCGCAAAGAGGCTATGGCTGCAGCATCTGCTGCTAAAGCAGAACGCCGCAAGGAGACTGAGAAACTTCAAGCTGCTGCTGCAAAGCGCAAAGCTGAAGAAGAAGCAGCTGCTGCCGCTGAAGAGGCTGAAGCAGAAGGATCTGAAGAAGCTGCTGAATAGTCTTGTTTCTTACATCTGTTTTGGATCACAACAGACAATAAAAAGGGTCCATCCGCATATCAAAAAAAGCCGCTTTTCTAAGCGGCTTTTTTCATGGTTTGAATCAACCAATCAAGAAATGTTTTATCAGGATCACTTCCCGACTTCATAGCTTGTTCGGCATCACGTGCACTAATAAGTGCTACGACTAAGTCATGAGAAGTATACATGCGTGCCCAAGCCAGATGATTTTTTACACGCCAATCAGGTAGCTTGAGCTCCTTAGCTAAGTCATGTGCCTCTCCACGACGAGCAAGCGTTTTTGCAGCAATAAGTTCTCGAATTCGTGTCACACACATGCCTAATAAAGCAAAAGGAGAAACTGACTCCATAGTTGATAACAACGAAACACAGCGCGCCAGATTGCGTGAGGCAAAAGCATCAACAAACTCCCAAGGCTTAGTCTCAGTGGTACGCGCAACGAGTGCGAGAACTTCTCCTTCATTAACAGGATCAGTTCCTCGATGTGAAAGTCCAATTTTTTGTAATTCAGAATCTAGAGCAACGGTATTGGTTCCCACCAGATCAATAAGAGTAGCTACGGCACCAGGCGTAATAGTAAAACCATGTCCAATAGCTGAATCGCGCAGCGCTTCGGATAGGCGCTTTCTATTCATGGGAGCGCAATCGATAATAGCCTGTTTGCCTTGTTTTTCAATTGCTTTGTAGAGGCGTGTTCCTTTAGGAAGTTTATGGGCAATTAACACAAGTACACTCGTCGGAGCAGGAGATTCAAGATATGAAATCAGTTCTTCAGAGTCCTGCTTACGCAGTTTTTCTGCCTCATACACTTCAACCAACCTTAAATCGCTCGTGAAAGGAAGAGTATTACAAGCTGCAGTAATTTCAACACCACGTGCTTCATGCCCATAAAACCTATCAGAATTAAGGTCAAGATCGCCAAGCGCTTCAAAACGACGATGTAAAAGCTCAAGAGCCCGATTGGACTTCAGTTCGTCTTCTCCCACAATGAGATAAGCCGGTAATAATGGTTGTTTGCTTTGAGTTGTCATATCCTAATCTTACTTGTTGTAGGCTAGCGTGGATATAGTCATTAGACACATGACACAAGATTTACCGTTGAGTATCCACCATTAAAGACTCTTTTGAAAAGGTAACGATAACATCACCTTGCTGATCTGTCCTTCCAGTCCAAATATCTTTTGATGAAAGAAGATCAAGAATAGTTTGATGAGGATGCCCGTAACGATTATGCTCACCAACGCTTATAAGTGCAAGTTTTGGCTCAAGCTTCTCTAAGATATCTTCAGTTACAGCGGCCTTAGAACCATGATGAGCGATTTTAAGCACGTCGCTTGTGAGCGATGGGTTTTCTCTAAGAATGCAATCGATTATTTCACTTTCAGCGTCTCCGGTAAAAAGACCAGTCCAATCGACTATATCGTCCTCATCAACATCACATGTTAGTGAAAGACAAACACTGTCTTTATTACCTCCCGCATCAATAAATTCATCAGGACTCAGCACCGTAAGAGCAAAGCCATCAAATGCAATACGATCTCCTTTAGATATATAGACTGTATGCTTTGCTGCCTTGCGCGCATCTTGTATTAGCTTTACCGCTGAAGCACTATCAACACGAGCCACACCATTAGCAAGAAATATCGTATCGATAGAAACCAAGGAACCGAGCTCATCAAGCGACCCACAATGATCGTCATCAGCATGTGTTATGACAACGGCATCAAAATGCGTTAACCCATTACGGGCAAGTGCCTTTTTAAGCCGTGTTGTTTGATTGCCCGTATCAATAAGAACACTATGATGTTCGCTTTTGATTACAATAGCATCACCTTGACCAACATCAAGCATTATGATCTGAGATTTTGGTTGATATACGACGACAGAGAAGGTTATCGCAACAAGCACCAAAACTCCTATTGCACTGACAAGAGTATTCATCACCGGTGGTTTTGGCCATAACACCCAAAGAAAAATACACATCAGCACAATAAGAAATCCCACAATCATACTATTCCCATCACTTGGAATGCATGAATAAGGAATCGCTTGTAAGCCACGTGCAAGAAAAGCAAACGCCTCTGCAATTCCCGCCATGCAAAATCCCATAATCTGTCCGAGAAGTGGTATCCACGACACAAAAGCGCTCACTATTCCCAGCCCGCAGAGCAAAGTAAGAATCGGAGTAGCAACAACATTACTTATTGGAGCAATCAGGGGAAACTGTGAAAAGGTCGCAGTGCTTATCGGAATAGTAAGTAAGGTAGCTGCAAGTGTCATTGCAATTGAATCAATAATCATCTCGGGTAAACATGTTCTTCCGTTTCGCGTTCCCAAAGAAGCAATCCATGGTTTAAGAAGCGGAACAAAAACAAGTATGCCAAGAGTTGCAAGGCAAGAAAGCGAAAAGGAAATTGATGCCGAACAGCTAGGATCAAGTGCAATAAAGAAAATAATTACTACCCCTAGAGCTGAGAGTGCCGATGATCTTCGCCTTGCCCATACTGAAGCAAAACTTAAACTTGCCATGACTGCTGCACGTAAACATGAAAGCGGAAATCCAACCAGAATAAGGTAGATAAAAAGTGCGCTTATCTGAATAATAAGTTTTATAGTGCGTGAAAGCGGAACCTTTTGTAGACAGACTGCGATTAGAGCACTAACAATAGCCAAATGAGCTCCTGAGACTGCTACAAGATGTGCAAGACCTGCTTTTTGCATTACACCATATATGTCGCTAGTCAATAATGCCGAACGATCGCCAAAGATGATAGCCCGTACAAGTATCGCCCCGTCTTCAAAGATCTCTTGCAAAGATGTGGGGATAATCGTCTCCAAGAGATCCTTTCGCATATCTCCAAGAAATGATAACGGTGAGATTTGGTCTACCAAATGATACGAAGATACCGTTGCAATAAAAGCAGCGCCTTGCCTATTGCATGATTGCAAGCTTGATTCAGAAGGAAGGCGTAACGTCGTATAAGTCTCAATCATATCCCCAAAATGAAGTGAAGCATCATCGGGGATATAAAGTCGAACGGTGACACTTTGATTATTTGCAAGTGTTGTTCGCCCTAAGACCGTATGAGAAAACTCGGTATGACGTGCATCTTCCTCAAGATAAACCAGATACGTTCCTGATAAGAATTCGGTATCTACCGATCGGTCCACCAACGTGTTGATAATATAGCCAAATGCACAAAGAGCACCCAAACATAGACTAACTATATAAAAGGTCCAGCCTTTCTTGATGATAACAAAAATACTTGCGCTTACAATCGAACCTACTAGCAAAACAACAAGGACAAAAATAGCCTCATTAAATGCAAGCTCAAATCCAAAGGTAATACCTATAAGCGTTCCTACCCAAAATAAAAGACCTGACACCAATAAAAGAGGTAATCCCGGACGTGAAGTTTTGCGTACTACATGAAGCGATTTCATAGCATAGTAACTCTGGTGTTTACTTTGATACGTTAGCTATACCGTGATATAAGCTTTCACAGCTTCATATTTTTTGTCCCCAATACCCGCAACACGTTTTAGGTCTTCTTTTGATTTAAATGCACCATTTTGTTCGCGGTCATCAATGATTTTTTGCGCAGTTGCCTCTCCAATTCCTTTTAACGTGGTTAGTTCCTGCAAGGTGGCTGTGTTGATATTAACCAAGCCTGATGTGGATGTTGATAAAGATTGAACTGTTGAACTTGAGTTGCTCTGTATTGAAGAGGTATTTTGACTTTCTTCTTTGGTTAAAACTACAACATGACTTCCATCTTCTATCACCTGCGCTAAATTAACACTCTCTTCAGCAGCATCATCACGCAGTCCGCCTGCTGCCTCTATTGCATCAAATATTCGCGATCCCGAAGATATTTCATACAATCCAGGAGTTATCACTGCTCCACTAACATGTACGTAAATGACTGAAGTTGTAGTTTTTTCCAACTCCTCTGAAGAACTAGAAGAATCTGTTTGCGCTTGATCGCTATCCTGATCTTGCTGGGATGACAAAGAAGATGTTTGTTCAAACGTAAGATGGGAACCAGAAAATGCATTCCAGAGAGCTTGCCCCGTTAAAATTAGTACACAACAAAGGACAAGCCCTGCACCAATTACATAAAGTGGATTGATCGAGTCAAATTGCAGTTTCTTTTTTAGTGATGAAAACTCTGGATAATGCACCATATATAAAACCTCCTAAGCATTAGCATACTCAGGAGGTTAAAAATAATTCTTATTGCAATCTTATTTTGTTACTACCAAAACTTACTTATTTTGAATATGAGAT
>CAJMOJ010000067.1 GCA_905215035.1 uncultured bacterium | reverse complement strand
TGTTGTAGCAAATTTACCTGCATAGATCACATCAACACGAACATGCCATTTTTTTAATATATAAGCTCCACCAAGTAAAAGGCAAAGATCACGTGCTACAACAAAAACAATAATCCAAAGAGGAATTCGTCCCACAAGAAGAAGACCTACAACTCCTGAAATAAGCAAGAGCCTATCTACTGCTGGATCAAGAAGTTGTCCTAGTTTTGAAACAGAATTCGTTCGACGAGCAACTTGCCCATCAACCCAATCAGTTGAAGCTGCAATAGCAAAAAGAATCGTTGCTGCAAGATTATAATCATTGAGCAAAAGATAGAGAAATACAGGAATCATGCAAAGCCGAATGAAAGAAAGTATGTTTGGTATAGTTACTATCCTATTAGTTACTTCATATGTCTGCTCTGTTTGAGCCATATTCCCTCTACCATCTCAAGAAACAAACCGCGTATATTGCGATTACTAAGTATACAAAAAAGCCAGGACATCCCACCCCGGCTTTTAAGTAATTGTAAGGTTTGTATAAGTGTACGCTATAATTATGCTCTATTTTTTCTTAATTTGCCTCATCCGTTTTTTGTTCAGCCTCTTTAGCAGCCTTTGCAGCCTCACGAGCAGCCTTTGCTTCAAGGGCTTTGCGAACCTTTTCTGCCTTTTCAGCCTCTTTACGCGCCGCCTCTGCAAGTTCTTCTTCGGTCGGTTCAGGCTTTTCACATGATGTAATAGTCTTCCCAAGTGCAGGCTTTGTAAACTGAGGCTCAGACATCAAACAATGTTGGGGACATTCACGCACACATACCTGGCATTGAATACAATCAAAGCGATTAATACTCCATGTTTCATTTGCTTTATCTACTGTAATAGCTCCCGTTGGGCAACGTTTTTGGCAGATACCACACATGATGCATGATTTAATATCTATTGCAATATGACCACGCAATCCCTCTGGAGCAGGCTTTTCCTCAAAAGGATAGAGAACAGTTTCTGGCTTTTTGAAAAGCGAGCGCAGGGTCATTTTTCCTAATTTAAAACTTCCCATAACTTCTACCTTTCTGTACAGCTGATACAAGGATCAATTGTCAGAATAATCATATTGACATCCGCAATATCACATCCACGTAATGCCATAGTCATACCAGCAATATTCTGAGAGGTTGGCGTGCGAATACGCATGCGCTCCAAATTCTTACTACCATTGCCTGAGCAATAGTAGTACACCTCACCACGAGGTTGTTCAAGCAAATTAGAAGCCTCTGATCCAGCTAGTGGAGCCCCTTTGACAGGATTTAGAATTTTCCCATCAGGAATCTTGTCGATAAGTTCATTAATAATATCGATTGATTGGATAACCTCTTCTGCACGAACTTTGATACGAGCGTAACAATCCCCACCCGTATCAAGAATGGGCTTAAACTCAGCTAAAGCTCCATAGGCACCTTCTCCTAGGCATCGAACATCATTATTAACATTTGACGCTCGAGCAAAAGGCCCAACCATGCCATATTCAATAGCATCTTGCTCAGAAATGAATCCGACACCCTTTGTTCTATTTTTAACTGATGAATCCTTTAAAAAAGCATTACAGATCTCAGTATATTCAGCCTGAATAGAGGCTAATTTATCCTTAATTGTTTGAAGCATTGGTGCATCGATATCACGAGTCACCCCACCAAGCAGCGTATAAGACAGAATGACACGTCCGCCCGCAACAGCTTCAAAAATATCAAGAATACGCTCACGCAGCCTCCAGCAGTGCATAAACAGCGATTCAAAACCAAACGCATCAGCTGCAAGCCCCATCCATAAAAGATGAGAATGAAGACGAGAAAGTTCATGCATAATCGTGCGGAGATATTCAGCGCGCTCAGGAACCTCCACGCCCATTAAGCGTTCAACGCACTGAGCATACCCATATGAGTGACCAAATGCACAAATACCACAAATACGTTCCGCTACATAAATGTATTGATGAATGTCTTTTGTTTCAACAAGTTTTTCAAGACCACGATGAATAAACCCAATTTGAGGCAAGACATCAATAACCGTTTCGTCCTCAACTACCAAATCCAAATGAAGTGGCTCTGGTAATACAGGATGCTGGGGACCATAGGGAATTACCGTAGCACGACCCATGTGTTACTCCCCTTCCTTATCTTGAGTATCTTCAGTTGATACAACCTCTTCAACAACTTCAATTACTTCAACAACATCGATTTCTTTAACAGCGTCAGCTGTCTCCACAACATTGACTTTTTCAATAACGCCGATCTCTTCAACAACAGGAATTTCAGCAGTTTGAGAATCGGCTCGTTCCTGAGCAAGTCGTTCTTGAGCAGCGACAATTGTTTCTGAACGCTCATTATGGGTTTCTGGATCAAACCCAGCATAACGCGGGTCGATTTCAGGCTGCGGAGCTGGAATAGACGCACCTGCAGTTGTCTTAGGAGCTTCTATCTCTCCTGCCGCTTCAGCTTGTGCAAGAGCATCAACAGCTGCTTTCGCTGCTGCAGCCTCTTGTGCAGCCTTTGCTTCTGCCTCACGTTTTGCTTTAGCAGCCTTTGCCGCCTTAGCACGTTCAATCTTTGCTGCTTTTTCACGTGCAGCCAATTGTTCAGGGCTGATGATAGTCATAGGAGCCTCAACGCCCTCAGCAAATTGATAGAATTTGCCATGAAAATCGAGAAGATTTCCAACGATGTTTACACCAAATAAATCGTGTGCCTCATTTTCAAAAACAAAAATCGCAAGAAACAGATTAGTAAGCGATGGGACTTCAGTGCGATTCTTAATAATACGGTCAACCCGACGATTCACTACTTCATTGCCTTTAACAAAAGTATAGTAGAGCGAGATAGTATCATCCTCACGCAAAACGGGGTGCATTTGTGCAAGACGATAACCGCGTTCTTTATAATCTTTTGCCGTCGCAACTAAATCATCAAGCGCTAAAGGAACAAAGTAGTCTTTGTATTCAAGCTGTTCCATGCCTATTGATCCTTCCCTGACTCAAGGGCGGCACGTTTCTCTTCCAAAATGCCAATACCCTCAACTACGGCATCAATAATTGCTTCAGGTCTAATTGCGCACCCAGGAGCATACACATCAACAGGGATTACGCTATCAACACCACCAAGAACGTTATAGCAATCCTTAAAGATACCTGCGGTACAAGCACAAATTCCACATGCTACAACTACCTTAGGTTCAACCATTTGGTCATAAATTTCTTTCACGACATCTTTATTACGTTCATTGACAGAACCAGTAACTAAAAAGATGTCGGCATGTTTAGGATTGCCGGTGTTAACCACGCCAAAACGCTCTGCATCATACAAAGGGGTCAAGGCCGCCAATACCTCAATGTCACATCCATTACAACTTGATCCATCGTAATGAATTACCCAGGGAGACTTAGAAATATAACTCATCAGTAACCCTCCTTAGAGATAGATCAAAATAGCAATATTAATACCTGCTGCCACCAACGTAACTATCCAGGTAGACTTTAATAACAATTGCCATTTAACACGAGCAAAGTTGTTGTCAATCCAAATTTCCAAGAAATAAATCAAAGCCAGTGCAACGATCACAACAGGAATGGCAATTGGATTGCCCCAAACAAAAAACATACCAACCCAGCCCAAGAATAAAATATTCTCACACCAGTGCATAATTTCTACTTGAGCAAGCATTGGGCCTGACATTTCAGTTGTTACACCTTTTACCAGATCTTGATGTGCGTGATGCGAATAAGAGAGGTCAAAAGGAGATTTGCGAAGTTTGATTGTCAAAATAAAGAGCAAGCCAATAAATACTCCCCCTATTGAACAAATAATTGGATAGGGAGCAAAAAGCACGGTTGCTGTATCAAACGTACCTGTTGCTAAGAAGAAACCAACCGCCAGGAGCAAGACCATAGGCTCATAAGCCATAACTTGCAAAGTTTCACGCGATGCGCCTACGTCAGAAAACGGAGAACGTCCTGACCATGCGGCCATAATAAAAAGCAACTCGGCTAACGTGATCACAAAGATACAAAGCAGTAAATTGCCGCCACTAAAGAAAATACCTCCAGCAACAAACGTAAAAATCAAAGCCCAGAAAACATACGTTCCCATTACATCGTTAACGCTTACGCGTTCTTTATCTAGGAGTTTACGCACATCATAATAGGGCTGCAAAATAGGTGGTCCTACACGACCTTGCATACGTGCAGTAATCTTACGATCAATTCCTGCTAAAAGACAGCCAAGAACAGTGCCTACAATTGCAAAGACAACAGAAGCAAGCAATACAATCAAAATACTCAGTAGTGTTTCCATCATTTGCCTCCTTCCCTACAAAAACAACCCAAAACCAGTTATAGATACGATGGCACCCAAGAATCCAATGCCAAGCAGAATATAGCAGGCAATTGTTCCAATAGGAGTTAGGGTGCGCTCACCAAACCAGTTATCCAAATACCAGTTTCGTGCTGTTGCCTCCATGGGCTCAGATAGTGAATTTTTAAACATGCGGTTTTCGTTGTCTACCGATACGCCAGAAAGATAAATACCAACCTTCTTTGATTTTTTGGATTGATGCATCCCAGTAAAAAGGACCAGCACCATAGCAACAACCATAATTGATGCAATCCAAAGATTGTCGTCAGAGATAGGTTGAATTGAAATGCCATTAACAGAGGCAATATAGGGCTCAACCATGAAGTAAGAAATGGCGGGAATTAGAACACAACACACAACCGCCAGAACCGCCATTAAAACTATGGCAAACCATTCTGTGTTCCAAACAGTCTTTTCGACATTTTCAGGTTCGCCTGCAATACCAGCAAGCTTACCAAGCCATTTTGCCCAGAACATAAAGGTCGCTGCTGAACCAAATGCAAGAATTAAGAGTAAGACAAATTGCGAGGTGTCAACGAACGATACCAAGGTTGCCCATTTCGCAATCAACATACCAAAAGGAGCAACAAACATAATCATAATACCCAGCATCATATAGCGCGCAAGTTTAGGCATACGCTCAAACAATGAGTCCATATCCTCGATGTCGCGAGATGAAATGTGATGCTCTGCAGTACCCACACATAAGAAAAGCAAAGATTTTGCAACTGCATGGAAAATAACCAAGAAAATAGCAGCCCAAACTGCCTCAGGAGTGCCAACTCCTGCACAGCAAGTGATAAGACCAAGATTTGCAATTGTTGAATAGGCAAGAACGCGTTTTGCATTGGTCTGCGAAATTGCAATACATGATGCAAAGAGGAACGTTAAGCCACCAATCAAGATAATCATCATGGAAGGAATGAATGAGACGGCATAAATAGGAGCGCACTTAATTAAAACAAATACACCGGCTTTAACCATGGTAGAGGAATGAAGCAACGCGCTCGTTGGCGTAGGAGCAACCATGGCACCTAACAACCATGTATGGAACGGCATTTGTGCTGCCTTGGTAAGGCCTGCCAATGATAAACAAACCAAAGGAAACACAACAAGTCCTGGAGCTAACGTGCCTGTGACAATAAACTCCATAAAATCAATGCAGTTAAATTGAATAACCAAATAATAAAGTGCAGCAATAAATCCAATACCGCCAACCATATTCATTACGATCTGGCGGAAAGAATTAACGATGGATTCTTTGGTCTTAGTAAATCCAATCAGCAAGAAAGAACAAAGAGTTGTTGTCTCCCAGGCAGTTAACAACCAGGTAAGATTATTGAAGAAAATAACCCCATACATAGCCGAGAGGAAAACAAACATTAAAGCAAAGAAGGTATGACGACGATCCTTTTGATCTTTATTATGATCATAATGATCTTCCATATAACCAATTGCATACACGCAAATACCTGTACCGATGATACCAATAATCAACGTCATGATAAGCGACAGGGAATCAAGATAAAGACTGCGCGCACAGACCGCATCATGCAAAAAGACCACTTCAAGCACAACACTCGAAACAATCATAATGAGAGCAAGAATAACTGAAAGCCAGTTGCGATACTTAACGCCATAGCAAATGATAACCACGCCAATTAAGCAATCAATAACAAACGAGAGCAACGAAACAATGTCAGAATCGAAATAAAAGAACAATCCTGGCGTTCCGAGGTTTGCTGCAACTAAAGCAATAGAAGCAACAGCTATGACAGCGGATCCTGCACAAATGATGATATTACGCGCCTTGTTTTGACGCACCACCATAAGCAAACCTGCTACCACAAGCGGAAAGAGGATGAGAAATCCAATCATCTCCATACGTGATACCTCGCTACCAAATAGAGCATGTAGTAAAAATGCGGCTTTCTGCCGCATAACCACCTTACCGATTAGGTGCAAGCCTAAAAACGAGCCTTCTACTAAACCGACATATGTTCGGTAAACGGGACAATTTTTAAAATTCGTCCAAGGCAGACGGCTTTTTGTCTAAGATGAACGGGTTTAGTGTTTACACGATTGCACACACATCAAACTCGTTAATTCCCTTTATATACTTTGAACTCGATTTTGATACGCAACGCTAACGCAAGCTCTATGCTGATGAGCGTCTAAAACTGCTTGGAAAGATTCTTTGGGCAATCGATACGTATTATTGGTTTCTGAAACATGCATTGCAATAATTTGTTCAAGGGAATCTGATAGGAGTGCCTCAAGAGCATGGGCAGCCTGATCGTTTGAAAGATGACCCTTTTGAGAAGCAATACGGTCTTTAATATGTCGAGGATACGGTCCCTTTTCAAGCATGCGTATATCATGATTTGATTCGAGTGCAAGAATGCGTACATTCTTTAATGCAGTAAGCGTTGCAGGAGGTATGTATCCCGTATCAGTTAAATAACCCAGTGCATCATGGTTCAATTCAAATCTAAACCCAAAGGAAGCTCGAGCATCATGTGAGGTTATTAAAGGAAAGACTACAATATCATCGCACGATAAAATATCCGCAGCAGTGTAATCCTTGCAAACAAAACGCTCATCAATTTCTTGGATGTTAGGAATATTTTCACGTGATCGATGTGCAATATACAATGGAGGAAAGATATCACGTTTTGCCAACGCACGCAAAACAACACCGAGACCTTTTACATGATCAGAATGCTCATGTGTAATAAGAATTGCAGAAAGATTAGCAGGATCAAATCCCACTTCGCTACAACCCTCTAAAAAACATTTACGCGTTATGCCACAGTCTATCAAGATGCCTTTACCTGATTCACTGCTTTCAACAATGCTCGCATTTCCTTTAGAACCCGATGCAAAGACATGAAAACGCAATCCCTTATGAGGCATGAGCCTCACCATACGTAAGTGACGTTACTACACTCATAAGTACATCTTGGTAGGTATTAGCAGCTACACCAAGCGTGACAGGAGCAGCAGCATTAAACAAATTCGCATCCGTCAACGTAATAGCGAGCTTCGCAAGTGTTTTTCGCACTTCTAATGTTGGCGCAAGAGGAAAACCAGCTTTAAACAAACACCCAGCAGCTTCCTCTTGGGTGGGAAGTGCCGTTTTATGAAGCGCTTCAAGCGCTTCAGTCACCTCGGAGCGAGCGGCATCAGCGAAATCTCCCCCATCGTTAATGACAAGGGTATATGCCGCAACCGATGTTTCAAAATCATGTTTTAAAAGAAGCGCAAAAGCAACACGATAATACGCATAGTGAATAGCACGACGTTCATGAGCTACCGCTAAAAATGTTTTAACCTCATCAATAACTGCATCAAACTGGTCTTCTTTCATTTCAGAAATAATGGCATCAAAATATCCTACTGATGATGTTGGCGCAGCCGAAATCATGCACTTTGATTGCGCTAAAGCCATTTCTGTTTGGCCTTGCGCCTGATAAATATCAGATAAATTTGAATGCGCAGCAAAAATAGCATCGGGATATTTAAGATATTGCTCATCAGAATGATCAATTAACCCCATGAGCGAACGACTAACAGGATCTGAACAATAAAGATAGCGGCGATTGGGTTGTTTTGATTCATCAAAATCCGTGATCACCTGTTCTAACGTAAGCTGAGAAGCCATAGGATACTCTTCGGCTTCAGCAGATGCCTGATGAACCACTTCAGCCAACTGCTCATCTTCAACATGATAGATATCTAAATCCGATACTATTTGGGCATGCAAAAATGCCTGCAACTCGGTAGGTATAGAACGCGTATCGTTATAAATAACGCCTCCCCTATTGGGAAAACCAGCCTCAATACGTTCTACCGGTTCAAATGATCCATCTTGGCCAATTTTGCTTGATATATACGTTGCTGAAAGCATTGAAATAAGACTGTTTACTTGTGCAGTATTTACCGCTGCAGCAAACTCTCCCTTTGTTATCAAAGGTAATAAACCATTAAGGAAGGCCATACGTGAAAACTCTGCAGAGCAAACAACAGATCCATCAATTGCATCAGCAAGTGCAGTGACGATAACCTTAGTAACCCCTACGCTGGATCCAAAACCAAGAGCTGCCAACAAAGCCATTGTACGCAGCGTTAAAGCACTTTGATCAAATCCATGTCGGGTTGACACATCATCCCACACATTGGAACTAGAATTCCAAATAAGATCAGGAAAAGGCACGTATGTTGGTGCTACAAAATCAATGAGTACCGCCCCGGCGTCACTATCGCAATCAAATCGATACGTTAATCGAAATGGTAAAACAAGATTCTCCATAGCAAACGCTATACGAGTGCGCATATCCCATTCTCCACCAACTGACGCCGTTGTTTCTTGCAAAGTAAGAAGAGGATTTCTTTCTTCAAAACCATTAATAAGTTTTGGTGCCTTTTGTGCAACCGTACGCAAAAGCGTCCAATCTTGTTCAAAAGCAGACCCTTCGCCTGAATTAGAAGCAAGAAAGGCATACATCTCAGGAGCCGATACATCCATAAGCATCATTATTAAGCGATTAATAATAGATTCAACAGCAAGCAACAACCCTATTTCACTTGGCTCTAAGTCTGATTCGTCAAAACGAAACCAAGCTAAATTTGTCGCAGACAAACGTCCCACCTCGACATGATGACGAGCAACAATAGGACGTAGACGATCTGCTTGTACCTGTTTTAATAAACGAGCAGCATAACGTTCAAATGCCGAAAGCTCAGAATTGTTTTGCAACGCTAAATCAAGACGATACATTAAGGCTTCACAAGCATCAGGAAGAGGCTCAGTAAAAAAAGTCTGCGTAATCTGCTCCAAATACGCCTTTGGATCAGTTTGTTTAAGCGAGGCGTGAGAAGAGGAATCCATACAATAACAACCCTTAATACCTATCTTGTTTACTTAGGAAACATCATGTTGATTCAAGTAATTAGAGTTCAAAGAATTTTGAAGTACCATCATGATTATCAATACGCGCCGTAAGGCTATCTGCATAAAAGAAAACAAGATCAGGATCATTAGGTCCATCGTAGACCTCACCTAACATTGTTAGGTGGTCATAGCCTTCTTTTCGCAATTGCTCACTCACTTCGCCTTCTTGGGCCCTACCATTAAGAATAAGCCACCCATGCCCAGGCCACCAAGAGCAAGCCTCAAATTCCGGATTCTGAACCAGTTCTTCCCAAACATCTTTATGGCGTGCTGTAATAAACCAAATCTTTTCATCTTCAATAGCTGCAAAACTAAAAGGTCTCACATGAGGCTTATTATTGACACAGGTAGCCAAATACCAAGCTGGAACACTTGTAAGATATTTAAGAATTTCTTCCATTGTTATAAATCCTTTCAAAAGAAGAGGAATAGCTCCATTCAACATCTATGTATTATACGGAATAGCTTCTACTATACTGAGCACAGAGGGCAACATGGTACGAGAATCCATGAGCTACATTAGTGACTTTTTAAGTACAAAACAAACTTGTGTACCAAAACAGGTTTGAAGTACGAAACAGGTCACATAACACGTGGTATTTCGAGAGAATATACCAGAGAGGGGTTCAGTTATGTTTGAAACTATTTTAACCGAAGTAAGGGGATCAACGTTTATTATCACATTTAATAGACCTGATTCTCGTAACGCAATTTCTACCCTTATGGGACAAGAACTCACTGAAGAAATGAATTCTTTTGAAGCATAACCT
>CAJMOJ010000066.1 GCA_905215035.1 uncultured bacterium | reverse complement strand
TGTATAACGCGATTGTATGCCTTGCAAGTATTTTCATTTCACTGACAACCTTGTGGTCAATTGGAAAGGTTTTCAATGAGTTAATAATTTATTAAAGATATAAAGCCATATATAAAGGCAATGTGATCTTTTTGCCCGAAACACCGATATTTCCCGCAGAAAGTTTATACCCATATCTCACATTATCTTGGTCTAATAGTTTATTTAATGATGCCGTCGAACCGCGTTTTGCTTTAACTTCTACCGGTACGACGCTTGCATCTTTTTCAAGTAAAAACTCGATCTCAATATTCCCTTTATCGTTCATCCAGTAATGAAGATCATGTCCAGCTTTAACAAGCATATCAGCCACAATGTTTTCGTAAATTCCACCTTTCATAGGACCTTGCAAATCATCATGAATAATAGCTGCCATCATTTCGAATCCATACATTGCGCAAAGTAACCCAGGATCGCTTAAATACACACGAAATTTACTTTCATCTTCATAAGCGCGCAAAGGAAACTGTGGTGTGGATACCGACCAGCAATACCTTATAAGGCTTGCATCACGTAACCAATCAAGGGCTGTTTCAAATTTTCGAGCAGTTCCTTTTTTTTCAACTAGTCCGTATTTAAACTTAGTATTCTCTTTTGCTAGCTGTCGTGGAATAGACAGATAACATTCTCGTGCTTTATTCCGCGTAGTTAAATCTGCAAACTTTGCAATATCATCAAGATATGCTGCTAGAATCTTCTCCTGTTCAGCATATGCTGTTGCAAAATTACTTGTTTCTATAAATATTTGAACTACGGCGGGCATACCACCTATTGCCATAAATTCATGAAGGATATTTAACATTCTTTTATGCACTTCATCAGGTAATGGTTGAAGTGTTTGAAAATGTTCACGTAAGAGATTTGTAGCTTCTTCGCTGTAACCTAAAGCCCATAAATACTCTTCGAAATCAAGACCATACATTTCAATCTGCCGCTCATACCCAACTGGGATAGAGGAAACTATTGCATACGAAAGTCCAAGTAGAGAACCTGATGCAATAACATCTATTGTTTTATCTTGAGCTAAAAACTTAAGTGCTGTTCGCGCATTAGGACATTCTTGTATCTCATCCAGAAAAATAAGAGTATCTCCATCTATAAATTCGATACCAGGAATAAGAAGAGTTATTTGTTTTTTAATATTATTACTTGAAAGTTCTCCTTCAAAAAGAGACTTCAATTGAGGTGACTCAATAAAATTAATTGAAATAAAGCTTTTATAATTAGACTGCCCAAATTGGGTGATGGTATATGTTTTACCGACTTGTCTTGCGCCTTTTATAAGAAGACAATCTTGATGATCTGAATCACGCCACTCCTGTAGCTTACGATATATCTTTCGCTTAAGCATGGTAGCCTCCTGATCACTTGCTCTAGGTATCATAATGCATATTTTCCAAGGGTTTCAGGTATATTTTTGCATATTTTCCAATGCTATTTGAAGTAGAAATGCATATTTTCCAACCTTTCGAGCAATTGGTTTGTACTAGTCAAACTTTGTAGGCTTTTTTACTTTCCCTATAACAGTGGTAGACACGAGAGATGGAATTCATTTTTCTTCGTAGACAATAGAGCTGTTATTAGACGCAAAGGCGTAGACAGAGTTATTAAAGCAAGTAAGGGGCGCCTTAGCGCCCCTTACTTAATTGATGTATATTTAGTTACGTTAATTTAGAGATCAAGTGTGTCAGTGTTGTTGGCCTCATCATGATCCTCTTCTGAGGTATGACCTTTCTTGTTTGATCCTGATGTTGCAACTTCAACAGCCGTAACCTTATCGCCTGGTGCAACGTTCATTACATGAACACCTTGCGTTGAGCGACCTAATTGGGAAACTCCCGTAACTGGCGTTCTTACAATAATTCCTTCATTGGTAATGATCATAAGCTCATCGTCTTCATGAACAATCTTCATTGCTGCAAGAAGACCCTTCTTTTGTGTCATGGTAATAGTGAAAACGCCTTGGCCGCCACGATGGTGAAGTGGGTAATCCGCAACAGGTGTGCGCTTACCATAACCAAGTTCAGTAATAACAAAGAGTTCAGAACCAGGATCAGCAATTTCCATATCAAGGACGCGGGTACCAGCGGGAACCGTCATACCTTTAACACCCATGGTGTCGCGACCCATCGCACGAACCTCACCCTCATCCCAGGTAATTGCCTTACCTGCTGATGATACCATCATGACGCGCTCGCCAGGGGAGACGCGCTTAACGCTGATAAGCTCATCGCCTTCTTTAAGGTTAATAGCAATAAGACCATCTTTACGGGTACGATCATAGAGGTTCATGGATGTCTTTTTAACCATGCCTTGTTCGGTCGCAAACATGAGGTACTCATTTTCAGGGAAGGTTTTAGTGGAAATTACCGCACGGATTTCTTCACCCTTTTCAAGGGGAAGGAGATTTACGATAGCAGTACCACGAGCGTGACGGGATGCCTCTGGAATCTCATACACTTTCACACGATATACTTTGCCGCGTGTTGAGAAGAAGAGGATATAGTCATGAGTAGATGCAATAAAGAGATGCTCAACGAAATCTGCCTCTTTTAGATTTACTCCTTGGATTCCCTTACCGCCACGTTTTTGCTGACGATACGCGCTTACAGGAATACGTTTTACATATCCTGCTTTAGTAACCGTAACTGCTACTTCTTCTTCAGCAATAAGATCCTCAACATCAAGATCTTTTACTTCATCTGAGATTGTTGTTAAGCGTGGTGTTGCAAAACGCTCTTTAATCTCGATGAGCTCATCTTTAATAATAGTGTGGACGAGAGATTCATCTTCCAAAACACGCTTGAAGTAAGCAATACGCTCACGCAATTCTGCTAATTCTGCTTCAATCTTTTCACGCTCTAAGCCGGTCAAACGGCGCA
This sequence comes from uncultured bacterium, assembly GCA_905215035.1. Classification (GTDB taxonomy): domain Bacteria; phylum Actinomycetota; class Coriobacteriia; order Coriobacteriales; family Eggerthellaceae; genus Anaerotardibacter. The sequence goes on along the minus strand of CAJMOJ010000066.1, from coordinate 7,198 downwards.
GACGCATCTCTAAGATTGCTTCGGTTTGCTTCTCAGTAAGAGCAAAACGACTCATGAGTGTTTCTTTTGCTTCTTGATCAGTTTTGGAGCTGCGGATGATATTGATTACTTCATCGATATTATCAAGCGCAATAACCAAACCCTCTAAAATATGAGCGCGTGCTTCTGCTTTAGCAAGATCATACTTAGTACGACGAACGATAACCTCTTTTTGATGCTCAATATAGTAGTGCAGCATCTCTTTAACTGATAAGGTACGCGGAATTCCATTAACAAGCGCAACCATATTGCAGCCAAATCCAATTTGGAGTTGGGTGTGTTTAAAGAGTTTATTAAGTACTACTTGGGGGATAGCATTAGATTTAAGATCGATGATAATATCGATACCATGACGGTCTGCACCATCATGTACGTTTGAAATTTCAGGAAGTTTTTTATCACGAACCAGATCAGCAATCTTCTTTAAGAGATTTGAACGGTTAACCTGATAGGGAATCTCTGAAATAACAATAGATTGTTTGCCACGCTTATCTTCTTCAACGCGTGTTTTTGAGCGAATAGTGATGGAACCACGTCCGGTAGCATACGCTTCTTTAATTCCTGAACGACCCATAATAATGCCGCCTGTTGGGAAGTCAGGACCAGGCATTACTTTTAGAATATCGTCTACCGTGCAGTCGGGATTATCTAACATAAGGCATGTTGCATCAATTGCCTCACCTAAATTATGAGGAGGAATATTAGTTGCCATACCAACTGCAATACCTGAGGAACCATTAACTAATAGGTTAGGGAAGCGTGCAGGAAGAACAACGGGTTCTTCGAGCGATTCATCGTAGTTAGGTTGGAAATCAACCGTCTCTTTATCAAGGTCACGCAAAAGTTCCATTGCTGGTTTATCAAGACGAGCCTCGGTATAACGCATAGCAGCAGCTGAGTCACCGTCAATTGAACCAAAGTTTCCATGACCATCTACAAGAGGCACACGCATTGAGAAGGGTTGTGCCAAACGGACCATGGTGTTATATACTGCAGAATCACCGTGAGGATGATACTTACCAATAACATCACCAACGGTACGAGCAGATTTTGAATGGGGACGCTTTGGTGTAATACCTGACTCATTCATCGCATAAAGAATACGACGATGAACTGGTTTTAAGCCATCACGAACATCTGGAAGCGCACGAGAAACAATAACTGACATTGAGTACTCAAGAAATGAAGTGCGCATCTCTTTAGAAAGTTCTGCAGGAAGTACGGTTGATAGAGTCTCTTCTACCGCAGCTACCTCAGATCCATCGACTGAAAGCGTTGCATCAGCAGTGATCGATCCATCGGCTGCTACCTCTTGTTCAAAATCTTCTTCTGTTTGGGTATCACTTTGGTCCTGGGAATTATCTGAATTTTTAAGACGCTCATCAAACGATTGCTCGTGTTCAGGTAAGTTTTCCAGATTATTCTCGGCATTGTTGTCGAGATTATCATCATTATGTGTTGTGTTATCAGCCACGTAAATGCCTTTCAAATAGAGAGAGGTGTGAAATTACGAATTAGAAGTCCAAGAAGCGAACATCACGCGCGTGTTTTTGAATAAAATCTTTGCGTGGTTCAACTTGATCACCCATTAATTCAGAAACCACACGCTCCGCCTCTGCTGCATCATCGATAGAAACCTGCAAAAGAGTACGTGAGGTTGGCTCCATAGTGGTCTCCCATAATTGCTCGGGATCCATTTCACCTAAACCTTTATACCGCTGCAGTGAAATACCATCTTTGTCACCAATTTCATTTAAGCGAGCAGTGAGTGCTTCATCATTAAAGATATATTCCAGCTTCTTACCACCTTTTTTCTTAAGACCATAAAGAGGTGGCTGAGCAATATAGATATAGCCACGACTAATAAGTTCAGGCATATATCGATAGAAGAACGTTAAAAGAAGACAACGGATATGCGCGCCGTCAACATCAGCATCAGTCATGATAATAATGCGATGGTAACGTGCGTTATCCGCATTGAAATCCTCACCAATATTAGTGCCGATTGCGGTAATAAGTGAAGAGATCGTATCTGATGAAAGTGAGCGATGGAGTCCTGCGCGCTCAACATTTAAGATCTTACCGCGTAGAGGCATAATAGCTTGATATTTACGATCGCGTGCTTGCTTTGCTGATCCACCTGCAGAATCACCCTCAACAATAAAGATTTCTGACTCAGCAGGATTTTTAGATGAGCAGTCTGCAAGCTTACCTGGTAATGAGAAAGAATCCAAAACACCTTTGCGACGGGTCATCTCTCGAGCTTTTCGCGCAGCTTCGCGTGCTTTAAGCGCTTGACTTGCTTTATTGATAATGCGTTTTGCAGGAGCTGGATTCTCTTCAAGATATTCAGCAAGACCCTTCATAACCGCAGTTTGAACAAGACCGCGGATCTCAGTGTTGCCGAGCTTACCTTTTGTTTGGCCTTCAAATTGAGGATCATGAAGCTTTACTGAAATAATAGCGGCAAGACCCTCACGAGTATCATCGCCAGAAAGATTCGAATCTTTTTCTTTAAGAAGACCTTTTGAACGAGCGTAATCATTCATAGTACGCGTTACACCTTGCTTAAAACCATCAAGGTGAGTACCGCCATCAATCGTGTGAATATTATTAGCAAATGACATCACCATATTTGTTGAATATGATGTTGACCACTGCATGGCAATCTCAACAACCCCATCGGCATTTTCTGCTTCAAAATAAATGGGTTTATTAAGTGTCTCTTTACCCTCATTTAAGAATTTAACAAAATCCTGTAAGCCACCTTCAGCATGGAATACTTCAGTGATATATTGACCCGATTCATCAGTACTACGCTCATCAATTAACGTGATCTTAAGGCCTTTATTTAAGAATGCCATCTCACGGAAACGAGCCTGAAGGGTTGAGTAATCATACACAGTGGTCTCTTTGAAAATCTCAGGATCAGGCCAGAACGTGACGATAGTACCAGTATTTTTTGCCGTACCAATCTCATGGAGCTTCTCAGATGTTTTACCATGATCGAAAGAAATTTCGTACGCTTTTCCATCACGACGCACTTGTACAACCACACGGGTAGACAAAGCGTTTACAACAGAAACACCAACACCATGAAGACCACCGGAAACTTTATAACCACTTCCACCAAATTTACCACCAGCATGCAGAATAGTTAAAACAACCTCTACGGTAGGAATTTTTTCTTTAGGGTGTTTTTCTACCGGAATGCCACGACCATTATCTTCGACAGTAATGGAATTATCGGGATGAATTGTAACGATAATATTGTCACAATACCCAGCAAGTGCCTCATCGACGGCGTTGTCGACTACCTCATATACTAAGTGGTGAAGTCCGCGTGGCCCGGTTGAACCAATGTACATGCCGGGGCGCTTACGTACCGCTTCGAGTCCTTCAAGAACTTGAATAGCATCGGCACCATAATTCGTCTCGTTTTTTGCAGCCAAACTTACTCCTTTTATTCTTTATATGTTGGTTGTCGTATATATTTTGTTGTGTTTATAAAGGAATGCGATACCTCTTGGATACTTCTTATTCAAAAAGAGAAGTTGTCCTGTTTTCTTTTGATATACATCCTTGTTTTTAACGTTAGAAGTATACCATTTTTTATTAGATGTTTCTTTGAGGTAAGGCACTTACTTTTTATATAATCCCGAAACGTCCTCAGACGGTTTCTGAGAGGAGATCATAAAAACTTTCGATTAAAAAATCAAAAGTTGATTTATCTTTGCTGTTTAGCTAACAACACGCGCCTGAATGATTCCTGAAGTTTACCAGGTTTGAGTGGTGAAATAAACGCATTAATATCAGACGTCACTATTGTTCCTTTTTGAAGGGGAGGATCGTCTGAGTGGTTATACTCATCTTGAATAGCTTCATTAACAAGGGTTTCGTAAATTATACGAGCGCGATCTGGGTTTGTTGTTACGATATCTGTGATGCCCGCTGGATAGTTGTCTCGTGTAATAGCACACGTGCCCGTTGTATCAAGAAGTGATAATTCTTCCTGATAAGGATGCATTTTTAAATACTTGCCTCGTGAGAGTTTAATTTCAAATACACTCACAAAAAGATTAAAGAGTTCACGGTATTTCATGATGATGATTTCAACACGGTTATTAAGTTCAGCACGTGCTTGCGCCCCATCGACATACACAATAAGTTGATAGGCTTTTACTGTTTCATCACGGTAAAGCTCATCACGAATAAAAATTACCGCATTAACATGACGTAATATTCCTGGTGTAACAGTTTGTGCAAACTGATTTTGAATATGCTTAACATAATGCTCTTTAGTAAGCGTATCACGCATCTCTTGTGGGATTGTTTGGTTGGTATAAGAAAAAAGCGTTGAAATTGATGTGTTTTTATTAAGTCGCTCTTCTTGATTGCTTTCTGGATTACTACTTACTTGAGATGCTTGTTGGGATTGCTCATATATCTCATAGGGTTGATAGGACTGCGGCGACTGTAAATGTATTGACTGTTCGGATTGTTCAGATTGTTCAGGATATATAGCCATAAGGAATTACTCCTTATCTAAAGTAATAACATGTGCTTGTTCTAATATTTCAGGACTAAAATAGGATAACGTGGTAGCACTAATAAAGGTTTGAACAGAATCTGATATTACAGTAAATAAGCTCTTACGCCGTTGCGCATCAAGTTCACTCATAACATCATCAAGAAGAAGAACAGGACTTTGATTTAATCTGTCTTTAATTAAAGCGACTTCTGCAAGCTTATACGCTAAAACAAGTGATCGTTGCTGACCTTGACTTGCAAACTGTTGTGCATTCCGATTATTAATAAACACATTAATATGATCTGCATGCGGACCAAATAAACTCACATGACGATCAAACTCTTTTTGCCCACGCATCTCCATTGCATGAATAAGCTCCTCTTGAACTGCTTGTTTTATGAGTGTTGACTTCTGAGAGTTTTGCGTACTATCAGACACACTTGTAGAACGAGCAATATTGGAAGTTGCAGGTGAAGCAGATGAAACCTGAAGCGGAGAAGAGGCGCAGGTAGAGTGAGTAGCAGGTGACAAGGGATGTTCCACGTGAAACCCATCGTATATAAACGGTCGGTCATCTGATACAGACTCTTTTAGCCACGACGGAATAAGTGAAATGGTAACTTCTTCATCGCGTTCAGAAATCTGCGTATAGAACTGCTGTATATAGGGGGTAAGCTCACTAAGAATACGCATACGCATAACAAAATACTGAGCACCAATAGATGCGAGTACTTCATTAATAGATACCAATACATCAGGCGATACAAGATTTTTTAAATACTGATTTTTTTGTCTTACGATTTTTGCGTAATCTTTCATAACCGCATAATAGTTTTGCGATAGCTGTGATCCTAAGTCATCAAGTTGTGTGCGTCGCTGAGCATGAGGACCTTTAATAAGTGCTAGATCATCAGGAATAAACGTAACAGCGGGTAGAATTCCACGAATAGTAGAAGGAGCACGGCGCTTACCATTCAATGTATAGGTTCGTTTATTGTTTTGAATAGTTAGTTTAATGTCGAGCGCACGATCCCCATCGCCAATATATGTTTGGATATAGGAACTTTGTTCACCAAATCGAACAAGGTGTTCTGTTTTAGGATTTCTAAATGACCGAAGCGCCGTAGTGAGATGAAGACCCTCTAAGATATTTGTTTTCCCCACTGCATTAGGACCAATAAAAAGCGTGAGATTACCTAAGTCGCGCTGAGCGTACGTTGCGTAATTTCTAAAGTTGTAATACTCAAATCCCGTGATGGTGAGACTCATTATCCTACCTCGCGGTTATAACGCATGGAGTTCAATATGTTTTGCTCGTAATAATCAATGGTGTATCTACACACGTACCGGCATAATAAGATGCAGGAATTGTGTCTCACCTTGTGCACGTAAGATACCTGGTTTCATGGAACCGAAAAGATCTAAATTAACTTCATCGGTTGGGATAGAAGCAAGACCATCAAGAAGGAACTGATAATTGAAAGCAATCTCAACGCTTTCACCCTCAACAGAACATTTAATAGTTTCTTGTGCTTTGCCTACCTCTTGTGAATTTGTAGTCAGCATAACAAGATCCGCATCCGTATCCACATGAATCACTACTGGTGACACTTTATTAGATAACAACGATACACGGCGAACTGCTGCAACAAATTCTGATGCATTAAGAGTTGCACGGGTAGTGAAGCCATCCATAATAAGTTGCTTATAGTTAGGGAAACGCCCTTCAATACGACGATTGATATACGTAATTGATCCATACGTGATAATAATTTGATTATCATTAAGCGCTAAGGTGATAGGTTCATTAGTAGTAGGAAGTGACGCAATATCTTGCAGGAAAGCTCCTGAAACTACTGCCTCAAATTCATTGGATGTCTCTTGAGGCAACGTAACCTCATCAACAGCAAGACGATATGAGTCGGTAGCAACCATCTTAAGTGTTGTACCTTCTTGTGAAATCAGTACACCAGTAAGAATTGCACGCGTTTCATCATGTGAGACAATTTTAGCGGTTGATTTAACCATATTCGCAAACGTCGTAAACGGAAATGATGCTTCTTGCTCAACTGAAATTTCAGGGAAGGTGGGGAAATCTTGAGGATTGAGTGTTTTGAGGCTATATGACGTATTGTTGCAAAATACCATAAGATCAGAATCTTCCGATGTGATACTGACCGCCATGTCAGGAAGATTTTTAACAATATCAAGTAAGAGCTTTGCAGGAGCAACTGTTTCGCCAGGAACTTCAATTAAGGCAGGGATAGACATTTTGATTGATAACTCTAGATTGGTAGTTTGCAACGTTACACAATCTTGTGACGCTTGAATATATACACCAGCAAGGATGGAAAGAGTCGAGCGTGTTGAAGAACCCTTAACTACAACACTGAGTGCTTGTTGTAGTTCTGATTGGTTGATATTAAATTTCATAAACAAAACCTTCCCATTATGCTTTGTGTTGTAAGAGGTATCGTACTTTTACTTATATGGATACCTAATTGGTGTAACTAGGTATTTTTATTTTTAGCACGGAGTATATAGTGTGAGTATATACCGTCTGTATTGTGCGAATCACATTATGCGTGATTTAATCATTTTTGAAAAATCATCACAAACGACACAATA
>CAJMOJ010000065.1 GCA_905215035.1 uncultured bacterium | reverse complement strand
GCTTACCTTAATAGAGTAATCCAAGAATTGGTACACTCCTGATACTACACGTCGATAAACGAGTTTTACAAGACAAGATTTCATCGCTTGTGGTTTTCCTTTGGTGAGACCTTTGTTTGTTGCGCTATGATAACTAAAAGTATTCCTGAACTAAGAGCATCTTAGGCGTTATTCATTTTTGAAAGGCAACGCATATGCAGGCATCAGAGCATGATATTACCATCTTAGAGGCACTCCAAAATTCTGATCGAGAGGGAACACTTGCGCAGCGTCAGCTTGATGCGCTTCCTCAGCGTGAAGCTATCATAGCGGTGCGCGAGCAAAAGGCTCAAATATTGGCCAAAAAAGTACAGGTACAAGATATGTTTGATGCCGCCGAAGATGAATTCATGAAGTTTTTCCAAGAGGATGAAAAACTCCTTGCGCGCCAAAAAGAATCTGAAAGCGGCCTTCAAGAAGCAGAAGGGGATTTTAGGCGCGTTGAGGCACGCAGTAAAGAGCTTAATGGTATTGTTAAGCGTCGTCGTGTTCTGGCGGATGAGATGGAACATGCTGAGGCCGAAATGAATAAAATTAAGCCTATTCTCGATCAAATTCTAGAAGCGCTTGTTGTCCTTGATAAAAAAGAAGCTTCACTTATTGAGTCTTATCAAAATGAGGGTGGTAATTTACGACGTATAATCGCCGAGAGTGAGAGTCATCATGCATCGCTTTCCGCTCAGCTTGATCCTGCGCTTTATTCTGCGTATGAGCTTGCGCAAGGACGCTGCGGTGGGGTTGCCCTTGCTCATCTTACCGGCGATACCTGTGATTGTTGTCGTACCACGTTCGATCAGGGACGACTGGCTGCAATTGTGGCGCAGGCTCCACTTGCAACGTGCCCTCAGTGCCGACGATTATTGGTGATTTCGGAGTAGTGCCAGTTAGTAGTAATGTGAGGAGTTACGGGTATGAAATTACGGACACGTGATATTCAAGATGATCAGGAGCATCTTATCCTTGCAATGGATGCAGCTCATTGCGATGAGTCTGAAGGACGTATTAGCCCTTCAGATACTGACATCTACCGTAATGAATACCAAAGAGATCGTGACAAAATTCTCCACACTAAGGCATTTAGGCGTTTGTCTCATAAAACACAAGTATTTGTGGCACCCGTAGGGGATCATTATCGCACGCGTCTCACGCATACCTTAGAAGTTGCGCAGATTGCTCGCACCATTGCGCGTGCTTTGTCGCTTAATGAAGATTTAACTGAAGCTATTGCGCTTGGACACGACTTGGGGCATACCCCTTTTGGTCATGTTGGAGAGGAGGCAATCTCAGCTTCTCTTGCGCGTCATCGTGGTCTTGACCCTGAAGATCCAGCTAATAAGACACTTTATAGACATAACGTACAAAGTTTGCGCGTTGTTGATGTGATCGAAAATAATGGTAAGGGTCTTAATTTGACCTACGAAGTACGCGATGGGATTATTTGCCATACTGGCTCTCAGCGTGCAGAAACGCTCGAAGGTCGCATTGTGGCCACAGCTGATCGTATTGCTTATGTTAATCATGATATCGATGATGCTATCCGCGCTCAGGCGTTGCGCGAAGCGGAATTGCCCGAATCAACCCATAAACTTCTTGGTCCCAATCATTCAACACGCATTGAAACACTGGTGCATGACATGATTGAGACCTCCGTTGAAAAAGACGACATTGCGATGAGCGAGCCTATTTGGAATGCCATGATGGAATTGCGCGCATTTCTTTTTGATCATGTCTATACATCAGAGCCTGTTATGCGTGAGGTATATAAAGCCAAGCATTTGGTGGAAGATCTTTTTGATTATTTTGTCCGACATTATGATCAAGTACCTCAAGAATACCAAGCAATCTCCGGTGGTGATCCGTTGCGTGCTGTTACTGATTATGTTGCCGGAATGACCGATCGCTATGCAAAAAATTTCTTTAAGGACATGTTTATCCCGCACTCATGGAATCTATAGAGCTAGAACGTGATCATTTTGTTATGATCACTAGTTGCTATGACTAACCAGACTCTGATTCTACAAGCATTTAAAACCGCTGCTCCTATTATGGTGGGATATCTCTTTTTGGGGATACCCTGTGGTATTCTTTGCCATCAAGTTGGCATGGATGCTCTCCAAGTATTCTTGATGTCAGTTCTTTTTTATTCTGGTGCAGGTCAATATATGATTCCTAATATGTGGCTTACTGGATCACCTATTTCTGCCATTGTTGCCAGTGTTACGTTGGTTAATACGCGTCAATTGCTCTATGGTGCATCACTTTCTCGATTTTGCGATGATGTAAAAAAGTCATTAGCGTTTTTATTTGGTGCAACCGTAACTGATGAATCATTTGCCGTTAATGTTATTAAACTCGAACTAGGACATTGGTCCATTAAAGGGGCTACGCTTGTTAATCTTTTTTCTCAATCATCATGGGCGCTTGCTAATGTTATTGGTGTTTTGGTGGGCAGTTTGCTTTCGGTCCCTACTGCACTTGCATCATTTGCGATGACTAGTATTTTTTTGTGCCTGCTCTTTTCTCAGCGTAAAACTCACGCCAATATTGCTGCTGGGTTAGTTGCAGCATTGGGTGTGGTTTTGTGCAAGATGATTGGTCTTACAGGACCGGCAATTCTTATTGGTGCTTTGTTGGGAGTGGCCGCTGGAATTCTTGCTTCACGAAAGTGGGGTGATGAACTCTATGATGTCGTGGAGTGATTTTTGGATCGTCTTGTTGCTTTGCGCCCTTACGATATTGCTCTGTCGCACACTTCCACTCTTTTTGTTGCGTGGGAGAGAGTTGCCGGGGTGGCTTGCAAATGCGCTTGCCTTTATTCCGCCTGCTGCATTTGCTGCGCTTATTGCTAATGATTTATTCTCTCCTACAATGTTTGATGGCGGTGTATGGTCGGGGTTAATTCCTATCCTTGCTGCGCTCTTAGTGATTCCCGTTGCTGTTAAAACGAAGTCACTTGTATGGAGTATTATTGTCGGTGTTGGCGCTTTTGGCCTTTTGCTCCTGATTTAAAAGCCGTTCAAGATTGATTATAGATTGATCGAACTTACTTCTTGCACAACGGATAAGTAAAACGTATAATAACTAGCCGTGTCTTTAAGACAACTTTGCTTATAACTGCAATCGTAGAACATATAGAAGGATAAGAACAATGGATATTATTCGCGCAATTGAGCAACAGCAAATTAATCCTGACGTAGCTGACTTCAATGTAGGTGACACAGTCAAGGTTCACTATCGTATTAAAGAAGGTAATCGCGAGCGTATTCAGGTTTTCCAGGGTGATGTAATTCGTCGTCATGGTGCATCTAACCGTGAGACATTTACGGTTCGTAAGATTAGCTTTTCTGTTGGTGTTGAGCGTACGTTCCCTGTTCATTCTCCTAAGATCGAAAAGATCGAAGTTACCCGTCGTGGTGATGTCAATCGTGCTAAGCTCTACTACCTCCGTGATAAGGTTGGTAAAGCAGCTAAAATTAAGGAAAAGGCATACTAGGTCTTATTCTTATACAGTTTTTTCAAGCACGGCTCTTACAAAGGGTCGTGCTTTTTGTTTTTTGAAGTAAACAAGAGGTGACAACGTGTTGACGATAGCTGAAATAAAGAAACGGCTTGAAGACATTGATTCAGAGTCATTTGCAGTATTTGAGCGCTCATTGCAAGATGACGAGCGCAAAGGAGTGAAGCAGCTTTTGGCGCAGACCCATCGCCGGCTTGAAGCACAAGCTCAAGAAAAAGCGCGTCTTGCTTTACTCTATGCCTTTGATGCTGCCTATAGTACTACCGGTTACGTTGTCGGATTAGATGAAGTGGGTCGTGGTCCATTAGCGGGACCTCTCACTATTGGTGCGGTGGTGTGGGAAAAGGGTGTGACACCACTTGCAGGCTTAAATGATTCTAAACAAGTGCCTGAAGCTAAGCGACCAGAGCTAGCGCGTGCTATTGCTGAGACGGCGCTTTGTCACACGCTCGTGTTTATCGAACCAGAAGAAATTGACACACTAGGGATGAGTTCATGTTTGCGCAAAGCTTTTAAGCAGGCAATTGATGAAATTGATGCGCAGGCAGCGCAAAAGGGGATTGCTATTACAACGGTTTTGCTTGATGGTAATCCACTCCATCTTGATGAGCGTGAGGTGTCCGTGGTGAAGGGGGATGCGCATTCTGCTTCTATTGCAGCAGCATCCTTGATTGCTAAAGTTGCGCGTGACGAGCTTATGGTGTCTTATGACGAGCACTATCCAGGGTATGATTTTGCACATTCTAAGGGATATGGGTCCCAAAAACATCGCGATGCAATAGTGGAAAAAGGGTTGAGTCCTATTCATCGGAAGACGTTTTGTCAAGGTATCTTACAAGAGCGCTTGTTTTAGATGCGATGAAACGAGATGAGACGCGATGGAACGAACGAGATAAGATCTGTATCAGACCAAGTTCACGTTGCTATCACATCGCCATCAAAGAGGGATAAGAATAGTTCTGTAACTTACATAGGTACAACGAAAGGAGTACCTATGACTAATCAGACGTGTGAACAAACAATCGCCAAGGAAAAAGATCATCTGAGTGAGTCTTTAGCAGAAGGTGAACATGAGCGCGCATTCAATGCACCCGAATCTGATACCCCTGAATCTGATGCTCCCGCTTCCTGTCTAACCGCACATGAACTTGGTAAGCGTGGGGAGCGTGCTGCAGCGCGTTATTTGGAATATCGAGGATATGAGATTCTTGAGCAAAACTGGAGCTGCTTTGCGGGAGAGGCAGACATTATTGCTTTTGATAATGATGTGCTTTGTTTTGTTGAAGTCAAAACACGACGAGGTCTTGAAAAAGGATTTCCTGCTGAAGCGGTGACGCGTGCCAAACGCACACGCTATGAAAACATTGCTGCCTGCTATCTTCATGACCATAACTACTGCGATATAGCTATACGCTTTGACATTGTTTCGCTTGTTGTCCTTGATGATCATCGTGCATTTTTGCGCCTTCATACCAATGCGTTTAGTGCAGGTGAATAGGGGGGTGTAAGCATGCCATTTCGTTCTGCACGTGTAGTATCTGCAACGCTTCATGGCGTAGATCCGCAGGTTGTTGAGGTTGAAGTCGTTATAACAGCAGGTATTCCTTCATTTTCTATTGTAGGGATGCCTGATACGAGTATTCAAGAGTCTCGAGAGCGCGTAAAGTCAGCCATAAAGGCAAGTGGATTTAGAATGCCAAACGATAAGATCGTGGTCAATTTAGCACCGGGATCCTTGCGCAAACACGGTTCTGGATTCGATCTTCCTATTGCGATGGGGCTCTTGGCTGCCAGCGGACAAATCCCAGCAGAACTTTTAGAGCATCACCTGATTGTAGGTGAGTTATCTCTTGAAGGCGCTATTCGCGCACCGCAAGGATTGTTTGCCTATCAGTTGTGTGCTCGTATGCGGGAGTGCTCATTGATAACAGGAGTAACGCGCGATGGATATATGGCGCTTCCCGGTCTGCATTGTTTTGAACTTACTCATCTTAGTGAGTGCGTGCAAGGCGATTTGCATGAAATGTCTGATTGTGAGATTACTACCTTTAAGAGTGGAGAGCATGTATATGGTATACAGCAAAACCGCTCTAATTGTATACCTGCACCATCTGATTCTGAGACTTTTCTGGAAGAAGATGGTGAAGATGTATGCGATTTTGCTGAGATAAAAGGGCAACAGACTGCTAAATATGCACTGCAAATTGCGGTTGCTGGCATGCATAATGTTGTGATGATCGGACCGCCTGGTTCGGGAAAGTCGATGCTTGCGCGTGCGCTGCCTTCTATTATGCCGCCGCTTTCGGATCAAGAAGTACTTGATGTTGCTCTGATTCATTCGGTGGCAGGTCTTTCTATAAAAAATCTCTCACGTGCAATACCGCCCTTTAGATCTCCACACCATTCGGTTACCGCGGCAGGATTAGTGGGAGGGGGAATCCCGTTTAAGCCGGGGGAGGTCTCGCTTGCCCATAGAGGGATCCTATTTTTGGATGAATTATCTGAATTCAAGCCGCAAACATTACAGTTGCTTCGTCAAGTGCTCGAAGACGGCGAGATTAGTCTTACGCGTGCCGATGGGACATACCATATGCCAGCGCAATCTCTTATGGTGGCAGCAACTAATCCGTGCCCTTGTGGCTACTATGGGGACGCGCAGCATCCCTGTATGTGTTCTGAAACACAAGTGCGAGCATATCAGAACAAAATCGGAGGTCCTTTGCTTGATCGCATTGACATGCGTATTGATGTTTGGAAACCATCCACGAAAGAGCTTCTTGATGATGAGCGTATAACCTCATCGCATGATTTAAAAGAAGGCGTGTTGCGCGCTCGTGCATTTCGTGTCAAGCGCTGTACGCAAGATAAACTGTTTCCCGCACGTGCAACCCTTGATAATGTTCGTCAGCAGGCGCACATGTCAGCACAGACGGAGAGCTTTTTCAAAACCATGATTGAAAGCTATGCAATGAGCGCGCGTTCTCTGGTTAAAACACTCTCTCTCGCACGTACCATTGCTGATCTTAATGAGAGTTATCGTGTCGAAAAAGAACATATTGCTTCAGCGTGTGCTCTTCGTTTTCAAAGCGGATTCGAAAGAGGGGACGCATGATTGACGCAACTTCAAAAGATATGATTGTAGGCAATCGCTTTGAACTTTCTTGTGAAGATAAGCTCTATCCGCCTGCGCTCAAAGAGCTCAAAAACCCTCCTTCTGTACTTTACGGAATTGGTGATCCAGCACTTCTTACTCGTGATAGCCTTGCTGTGATTGGAGCGCGTAAAGCAACGCCTTATGGGCTGCGTTCGGCGCATGATTTTTCTGAATGTGCCGCACGCTATGACGTGGTGATCGTTTCAGGGGGAGCACGAGGGTGCGATAGTGCAGCGCATCGAGGTGCTCTTGATGCAGGTGGAAAAACAATCGTAGTCTTAGGCGGAGGCTGTGATTGTATTTATCCAAAATCCAATCGTCATCTATTTCAAAAAATTGTCGATGAGGGCGGTGTGCTCATATCAGAGCGAGACTGGTCCTACCCGCCACGTGCGTATACATTTCGAGAGCGTAATCGTATTATTGCTGGTTTGGCTCGCGCAACACTTATTGTGGAAGCGGGCCTACCTTCAGGAACGTTTTCTACGGCTGACGAGGCGCTTGAGTGTGGCAAAGAGGTTTGGGCGGTTCCTGGCGCTATTACGTCTGCAGCATCGCGTGGCGCTAATCATCTTATTTATCAAGGCGCACAACCAGTAATTGATAAAGAACTTTTTGAAGACATGATTGTGACGTTGTTTGATCGCTTGCATATACAACACTATGATGCAAAGTTAGCAGACGATGGGGTGCAAGGCACGAGCACGTTATGTGGTGAGGTGCCCGGATTTGAAAACGATGTACTTTTTCAAGCACTCCAGGCTGAACCTATGCGTCTTGATGCACTGGTTGCACTATACCAAAGTCATACACATGCGCATCTCACATCTGAAGATGCTCTGTGTCATGTCATGTTGCAGCTTGCCCAATACGAACGAGCAAAATTAGTTGCTCGCTATCCCGATGGCACGTACGGCCCTTGTGCTCTGACAAGGTAACATAGTAGGCTGTATCTAAAAACTAGATGCACTGATAGCGTTTAGGGACAAAACGTGATCTATACGTAGCGTTAGTAAGCAGCTTTATAAGTAAGGTAACGATGGCTCATTTATGTGTTGATATTATTGGTGGAGGTCTTGCAGGAAGCGAGGCCGCCTTGCAGCTTGCAAATAGAGGTTATGTGGTGCGCTTGTATGAGATGCGCCCTCAGGTAACAACACCTGTTCATCATACGGGGGATCTTGCTGAGCTTGTTTGCTCGAACTCCCTCAAATCAACCAAGCCGGATTCAGCAGCAGGAATGCTCAAAGCTGAGTTGCAAGCCCTAGATTCATATCTTTATAGCTTTGCTCAAGACACAGCGGTTCCTGCGGGAGGAGCGCTTGCGGTGGATAGGCAAAAATTTGCCCAAGCAGTAACAAGGGCGGTTGAAGATCACCCCCGTATTGTGCGTGTTGATGCTGAAGTGAGGGCGGTTAATCCTGATGGAAGCTTAACCGTCATAGATGCCTATGCGCCGGATAAGCCCTATACTACCTCTCCGGCTGACGCGCTTATTATTGCATCGGGCCCACTAACCTCAGATGCGCTCAGTGAATCATTGCGTGATTTGATTGACTCAGAATATCTTGCTTTTTACGATGCGGCAGCTCCTATTGTCGAAGCTGACTCTCTTAATTACGACAAGATTTTTACTCAGAGTCGCTACGATGAGGCAGGTGAGGGCGATTATCTCAACGCCGCATTCACCAAAGAAGAATATGAGCACTTCATTCAAGAACTCTGCGCTGCACAAACGGTAATTAAGAAAGATTTTGAGACCAAGGAATTATTCCAAGCGTGTCAACCTATTGAAGAGATTGCGCGCAACGGTTTTGATGCGCCGCGCTTTGGTCCGTTAAAGCCGGTTGGTCTTACGGATCCGCGCACAGGAAGACGTCCGTGGGCAGTAGTGCAGTTGCGCGCAGAAGATGCCCATCGCCAAAGTTTTAATCTTGTTGGGTTCCAAACAAATCTTACTTTTCCTGAGCAGAAGCGTGTGTTTTCGCTGATTCCTGGACTTGAGCAGGCAGAATTTAGTCGATACGGGGTTATGCATCGCAACACCTTTGTTGACGCACCCCGCGTACTTAATTCGGATTTGTCGCTCAAAAACCGTGAGGCGGATGAGACACCTATTTTCATTGCTGGACAGCTTGCGGGAACAGAAGGGTATGCTGAGGCAATTCGATCAGGGCTGCAGGCCGCACTTTCAGTTGCCGCCCATCTTTCACATCAAGCAGTGCTACGCATGCCTGAGGAAATGGTGTTTGGTGCGCTTTTAGCGTATGCCACCAATCCTGACACAAAAGACTATCAGCCTATGCATGTGAACTTTGGGATTTTGCCACCCTTGTCGCAAAAGATTAAAAATAAGCAACAACGCTATCATGCATATGCTGAGCGCGGAAATGCTGCTCTTGACGCCTACAAAGAAGCGCTCGGTGCTCAAGGTCTGCTTCTTGATGCAAAAGGTGTTGCTCTGTCGGCGACAGTGGATGTGCAAGATGTGCCAGGCGATGGGGTAGTCGAGTAGGGATACGGTATGACAGACGATAACGCTTTATTTCAGCCCTCACTAAAAGATGAAGAGCGTATAGGGGCCTATCTTAAAAAGCTTGAAGTCGAGCGTAATTATTCAGCGCACACGTTGCGTGCCTATCGTCAAGATCTTGAAGACTTTGCTCGTTGGTGTGCGCGATATCAAATAGAAACAACTGAGGTAACCCATCGTCATATGCGCGGTTATCTTGCAGAAATGCAAGCGTATCTTGATCGTCGTTCTTCTAATCGGCATCTTTCTGCACTTAAGGGATTTTATGCGCATTTGCTTGCGCAGCAAGCAATAGAGCAGGATCCTTGTGCGCTGTTAGGCGGTGTTAAACAACAAAAAACATTGCCGCGTATTGTTGTTGAGGATGATATGCATAGACTGCTTGATGTATATATCGATCAAGCAAAAGCGGGTGATCCTCTTGCACTGCGTGATCGAGCATTGTTAGAGCTTTTGTATGCAGCGGGTCTTCGTATTTCTGAAGCAGCTTCACTTACTCTTGATTCGTTTGATGCATCTATGGCACAAATGAGGGTAATGGGCAAGGGGAGCAAAGAGCGCATTATTCCACTCTATGATTTAGCACGAGAAAAGCTTGAAGCCTATCTTTTGCAAGGACGGCCCAGCTTGGTGAAAAAACCGAGTCCCTACGTCTTTTTGTCGCGTCGCGGCAATCCCATGTCTGCCGATGCGCTGAGGCGTGTGTTTAAACAGGCTCTCGCAGAAGCAGGATTAGACCAATCGCTTTCTCCTCATGCCATGCGTCATACGTTTGCAACGGATCTTTTAAATGGAGGAGCGGATTTGCGAAGTGTGCAAGAAATGCTCGGGCATGCAAGTCTTTCGACCACGCAAATTTATACTCATCTTTCCTCTCAGCGTCTTAAAGAGATTCATCATCAGGCGCATCCGCGCGGGTAGGGCATTCTTAAGACAATGAGATTGCGTTGTGAAGCTGAGAATTTATCGTGCCTCATAAGCTTTTCATAACTGAGCGCTATAATGCTTATTCTGTCAATTTTTCTTATAGATAACTACTGAAGTTTTGAATGGAAACAGCATATGCCACAAACTGATATTGCTATTAGGGGTGCTCGTGAGCACAATTTAACAGATATG